>DAOWKG010000072.1 GCA_030639985.1 Desulfuromonadaceae bacterium | reverse complement strand
TTGCGTGCGCACGACTGTCAGTTGTTGACCCTGGGGCAATACCTGGCTCCAACCAAAGACCATTTTCCGGTACAGCGTTATGTACCGCCACAAGAATTTTCAGATTATGCCGAGAAAGGGCTTGCCCTCGGTTTTGCCCACGTTGAGGCGGGACCATTAGTACGCTCTTCGTATCATGCTGAAGAACAGTATGAAGCTAGCAGGAGTTGTAAAAATGGATAATTTCACTTTGGTACGTCCAGAACATTTAAATCATCACGGCTATTTGTTTGGCGGGATAATGTTGAAGTGGGTTGATGAAAATGCCTGGATGGCAGCATCACGGGAATACCCCGGTCGTAATCTGGTTACTGTCGGGATGGATGTCTGCCGGTTTAAGCATCGAGTTGAAAATGGCTCAATTTTACGTTTTAATACCGAAAAAATTAAGCAGGGGCGAACCTCTGCAACCTATAATGTTGTTGTTTTTGCTGATGCACCGGGTGCCGCTGCCGAAAAAGAAGTTTTTAGTATATCGGTTACCTTTGTAAACTTGAATGCTGGCGGCAAGCCCTGCGCCCTTAATCTATAAGCAACATAAAAAAGCCCCGCTTCGACTTGGGTCGAAGCGGGGCGATAAATTGAAATTGGGTTGGGCTGAGTAGCTAGGCTTTTACGTCCAGATACACCCCTTTACCGGTTTGTTCCGCAATTTCCAGACGCTGTTTTTCGTCTGTTTGCATTTGCTCAGTTTTTTCCATGGTTTTGGTTAAAACATCAAATCCGGTTTGGGTTTTGTTGGCTGCTATTTCTTGAGCAGCAATACTTATTGATCCAGAAACTTCCATATTCAACTCCTTTCGACAGTTTAACGGTAGAAAATATAGCAGGATATGCTGCTATAGTCAACGTTTTGTTTGATGATTCTAATTATTGGTGGTCGTATTGTTGTAGGGGTTCTGATTTATAGAGTTTTTTGTGTGGAAGTAACAAACTTGATTTAAGGGAGCAGGTTAAATGTCTGAGCAAATTTATGATTTGATCGTGATTGGCGCAGGGCCGGGTGGTTATGTCGCCGCAATTCGGGCTTCGCAGCTGGGTTTTTCGGTAGCTGTGGTAGAGCGGCGATCAACCCTTGGTGGGGTATGTCTTAATGAGGGGTGTATCCCCAGCAAAGCATTATTGGAATCAAGTGACCACTTTGCCACTGCTAATAACGAACTGGCTGAGCACGGGGTCGAAGTTGCCGGGGTAAAATTAAATCTGGCACAAATGATGGCACGTAAAGATGGGATTATCAAGCAACTTACCGGCGGTATTGCCGGGCTCTTTAAGAAAAATAAAATCACTTGGATTTCTGGCAAGGCAGAGTTGTTGCCCGGTAGTGATAGCACTAAAACCATCAGAGTTACGCGTGATGGCAGTGGCCAGGAGTTTACGGCAAAAGCAATCTTGCTGGCGACTGGAAGTGAAGCGGTGCCATTGCCGCACCTGCCGTTCAATGGGAAAACGATTATAAATGCTCGTGATGCTCTGGCATTGCGAGAAGTCCCGCAACGATTATTGGTAGTAGGTGGCGGGGTGATTGGTTTGGAGCTTGGTTCGGTCTGGAGTCGACTGGGTTCAGAAGTTACCGTGGTGGAGATGTTGCCACAGATTTTGCCGCAAACCGATTTGCAGGTAGCACAAGTGTTGCAGCGCAGTCTAAAAAAACAGGGTTTAAATATCTTGCTCAAAACTACCTTGGATCAAGTTGAAATTACCCCAACCGGAATCGTTGCCAATTTGACGGCAGCAAAGGGTCCGCAGCAACTTCATTGTGACAAGATTTTGGTGGCCACCGGACGTCGAGCGCAAACTTTAGGGCTGGGGTTAGAGCAAGTAGGGTTGCAACCAAATCAACAGGGGCAGTTAGAGGTGGATGAAAATTATCAGACCACAGTGACGGGTATTTATGCCGTCGGTGATTTAATTCCTGGACCAATGTTGGCACACAAGGCGAGTGAAGAAGGGGTTATCTTTGCCGAACGTTTAGCCGGCAAACAGTCATCATTTAATTATCAGGTTGTTCCGGCGGTTACTTACACCCGCCCGGAAGTCGCTTCGGTAGGGGAGAATGAGTCCGATCTGAAAGAGAGCAACATCCCCTATAAATCAGGTAAGTTTTTCTTTGCCGCCAGTGGTCGCGCCCACTGTGCCGGTATGAGTGATGGCTTTGTCAAGGTTTTAGCTGCCGGTGACAGTGGTCGAATTCTTGGTATTCATATCGTTGGTGCCCATGCGTCTGAGTTAATTGCCGAAGCTGGTGCGGTTATTTCCTTTGGTGGTACCATCACAGATCTGGCGGCTATTTGTCATGCCCACCCCACTCTTGCGGAAGCGCTCAAAGAAGCTGCACTGGCAGTTAATCGGGAAGCAATTCATGCTTGATTTTCTGCTACTGAAACCCTTGACAAACGATGTATGACAGTCGACAATCACTTTTTTGAAAAACTATAGTCTATTGCGAGGGTACCAACTTGAAAACACTCAAAAAATTATTTTTATTACTGATTATGGTCGGGTTGATTGCCGCCGCTGTTTTTTATTTTCGTGATACCAAGCCGCCACAATTGAGCTTGACTCCGGAGAGCGGTTCAATCACGAAGAAAACCAAGTTATTATTATCGCTTGAAGATACTGGTATGGGGATTAAAAATGTTCAAGTAATGGTAATTCAGGGAACTAATCGGCTGCCGTTGCTTAAGCGTGATTTTCCCCCTAAGACCCAACAGGTCGATTTAGAATTGGATCTTGCGGTGTTGAAGCTGCAAGAAGGTGGAGTGCAGATCGAAGTCAGTACCACCGATCAATCGATATATCATCTCGGTGAGGGGAATTCGACCCAGCAGTTATTCAACCTAACCTACGATAGTCGGGCACCAATCATCTCCTTGCGGAGCAAAGCACATAATTTTACCAAAGGTGGTAGCGGGCTGGTAGTGTTTGGCTTGAATGAAGAGGTTGCCACTGCCGGAGTTAAGTTTGGCAATTATTTTTTCCCGGCCTATCAGCAGGATGCGGGTGACTATGCCTGTTTGGTTGCCTATCCTTATAACATCAAGGATGAAGCTTTTATCCCGCGGATCGTTGCCCGTGATTTGGCCGGCAACGAACGCCAATTGGGGATCTTTTACCGTGCCAAAAAGGTAAAATTTCGCCAGCGCAAAATCAATATTTCAGAACAGTTTCTGGCGCAAAAGATGCCCGAATTTGAAGCTCTCGCTCCCACTGCTGGGGAGAGCATCGATGTCTTTCTCCATGTAAATAGAGACGTCCGCCAGCAAAATCGGGACAAAATT
>DAOWKG010000221.1 GCA_030639985.1 Desulfuromonadaceae bacterium | reverse complement strand
CTTTTTTGAAGAGTCATTCTCTACTATGATGCTGGTTGATCCAGACTCAGCACGTATTGTTGTTGCCAACCTTGCTGCTAGTGAATTTTATAAGTACAGTAAAGAACAACTTGAAACAATGAAGATGTGGCAAATCAATCAATTGGGAGAAGAGGAAACCCACAGACGATTGGACATAGCAAAAAAGTTAGACCATCACCAATCTGAATGTATCCATACCTTGGGTGATGGGAGAAAGGTTCCCGTAGAGGTATTTAGAAGCCCTATACGGGTTAATGGGAAAACGTTATTCTATTCTATTATCCATGATATCAGTAAAAGAAAAAGGGCTGAGTATGCACTGGAAGAACGGAATCAGTTTCTCCAGTCGGTAATTGATGGCGTTTCTGATCCGCTGATGGTAATCGATCTGGATTATACCATTATACAGATGAATGAAAGTGCCAAGAAGATGCAGAGTAATGGCTATGCCAACCGCGACAACTTAACCTGTTACGGCCATTCTCACAACTTGTTGCATCCGTGCAGCGGTAAAAATCACCCCTGCCCATTACGGGAAGTAATCGCTACGGAACGACCAGCAACCATGATTCACCAGCATCAAAGCGAGCGCGGAAAACGCATTGTTGAGCTCACCGCTTCGCCACTGTTCGATTCTATGGGAAAGCTTTACGCTATTATTGAGGTGGCACGAGATATTACTGAACGCCTGCAGATTGAGGGGTTACTGAGTGAAAACGAAAAACGGCTGCACCACCTGGCGCATCACGATTCGCTAACCGACTTACCCAACCGACTTCTGTTAGAAGATCGTTTAGAACACGCTATCACCAAGGCACGGCGCAGTCACAAACAAGTGGCGCTCCTATTTCTTGACCTCGATTATTTGAAAGCCGTCAACGACAATCTTGGCCACGATTTCGGCGATCAGCTGCTGATTGATGTTGCCAATCGGCTGCGTAAGTGTATCCGTGAAGGGGATACTGTTGCCCGGATGGGGGGCGATGAATTTTTGGTTTTACTGGAAGAAGTGGAATCGATTGGAATTATCGAGGCGATGGCAGATCGAATCTGTAAAACCTTGAGTCAGACCTTGGTCAAGGGGGATTTTAGCCAGGAAATCAGCGTAAGTGTCGGCATCAGCATTTATCCAGAAGATGCTTTAAGTTGCCAGGAGATGATGAAAAATGCCGATCTAGCTATGTACCGGGTGAAAAAGGGTAGCAGGGGTAGCTATCAGTTTTACGCTGCTCCGCAAGGCCACCTATCGTTTGATTAAATAGTTTTGGTCAACCAAGCTTTGCTTCAACACTCTCAATTTTATCAACCATGGTCTGCACCCGGTCAATTCGGCTTCCCAATTTGATTGTCGTGCTTATACGTGGTGCACCGGCAGCATGGATCTCCTCGTGACAACGACGGATCGCCGCAAATACCTGATCATATTCCCCCTCAATATTGGTACCGTAAGCATGGAGGTTGATTTTTAACCCCGCGTCCATAAGAATTTTCTGGCACCGGGCAACATATTTTGAAACCGATACCCCAACCCCCAGTGGTACCACACATAAATCGACTATTACCTTCATGATTCTCTCCCTAGAACAAATTTTTACAAAAAATAAGTATATACTGAAGGAACTGGATCTGCCAACTTAACAATCGATAAAAAGCTTGGCAAATCAGAGCGAAAACGATAACCGTTTATGTGAAAACCTGTTATAAAGAAAATTCGTGGTTCAGCAACGGAACCAAAAACCATTAACTCAAAAGAAAGAGGTACTGATGCAAGACTGGGGACAAGGCCCCTCCGGGGAAGACCTGGAAAAGAAGGTCATTGAAATTGCGAATCAAGTCAAAAAGAAACTACAGTCAAACCCAAAAAAAAGTATCCTGCCACTATTGATAGTAGCTGTAATCATTGTTGCTATGATTGGTGGTTCCAGCAGTATGTACAAAGTTGATACTGAAGAAACTGGGGTAGTGTTGCGCTTTGGTAAATTTTCCAAGTTTTCCGATCCCGGTCTCCACTTTAAAATCCCTTTTGGGGTTGAACAGGTCTATCTGGTCCCAACTGGACGGGTACTGAAAGAAGAGTTTGGTTATCGGACTGTTACTCCCGGGATTAAAACTACCTACAATCGACGGGGACTGGAAGAAGAATCTTTAACTTTGACTGGCGATCTTAACGTCAGTGATGTCGAATGGATTGTCCAATTTCAGGTTTCAGATCCGTTTAAGTATATTTTCAAAATCAAAGATCCCATCGGTACCATCCGTGACATAGCCGAAGCCATGGTACGTAAAACTATCGGCAATGCCGATGTTACCCAGGTTCTAACCACCGATCGTGCCGCTCTTGCCGATAAGATTCAGCAAGCGCTCCAAGCTACCCTTAAGCAGTACGATATCGGGGTGCGGATTGTTACGGTCAAATTTCAGGACGTTAACCCGCCAGAGGCGGTTAAGGATGCTTTTAACGAAGTCAACGAGGCCGAGCAACAAAAAGAGAGTTTGATCTTTCAGGCGCGCGAACAGTATAACCGCGAAGTTCCCAAAGCCCGAGGTGAGGCCAAGCGGACGCTGCAAGAAGCTCAGGGTTATGCCGTAGAACGAATTAATAAGGCTCGGGGTGAAACCAATCGTTTTGTGGCGTTGCTGACCGAGTACAAAAAAGCCCCGACCGTTACGCGCAGACGAATTCATATCGAAACCATGGAACAGGTGCTGCCGAAACTGGATGAAACTTACATTATGGACGCAAAAACAGGTGGTTTGTTACCACTGCTCCCGTTACGTAAAACCATGGAAGGAGCAGTAAAATGAAAAATGGACTTATAATTATTGTAGTTATTGCCACTATCATGATCGCCCAGGGCGGTTTTTATGTAGTCAATGAAGCGGAGCAGGCAATTGTAACCCAGTTTGGTAAACCGGTTGGTGAGGTTTCATATCCGGGGCTCCATTTTAAGCTCCCCTTTATTCAGGATGTTACTCGCTTTGAAAAACGTATCCTTAAGTGGGATGGCGATCCGAATCAGATTCCGACTAAAGACAAGAAATTTATCTGGGTTGATACCACCGCCCGTTGGCGGATTACTGACCCGCTCTTATTCCTGAAAACGGTTGCCAGCGAACGGGGTGCTCATAGCCGGCTGGATGATATTATCGATTCAGTGGTGCGAGATTTTGTTTCTGGCCATTTGTTGGTTGAACTGGTACGTGGCAGCGACTACAAGGCAAAGCAAGATGAGCGTTTTGAAGTTGATGGCGTGCAAATTAAGCCCGAAGATATGGTCGGTCGCGAAGTAATACTCGCCAATATCCTTGCCGAAGCT
>DAOWKG010000298.1 GCA_030639985.1 Desulfuromonadaceae bacterium | reverse complement strand
GGCAACAATTTCATGTAGCTGCAAAAACTGGTAAAATTGCCCCAGATCAGACATATAGGCGGCAATAGTCAGCGGCGAAAGGTTTCGCTCGGTGGTCAAATGTTGTTCAAATCGCTGTAAATACAGATCCATAACACTCGTAATCTTTCTGATCATTCAATCTGAATCGACGCCCGCACCCACAATTCGAGGACAATTCAACATCCCAACCAATTGACCCCTACACATCAGCATGCCATACTTCAATTATCGTAACGGGGAAAATTGATATTATCGACATTCCCCCAAGAAATCACCCGATAACTAAAACGCCACTCACTACTATTTAACTTTCTGGAGAAAACCCTATGAGCGCCTATCTACTGTTATCACTCTTTATTCTGGCAAACCTGGGGCTATTAGTATTTGATGTTATTATCGTTCTCCTTAGCTACAGTATTTCCTGGTACGAATATTCCAACACCAATCCAGATGCCATAGATAACCGGTTTAGCCGCCAAAACCTCGGGCTGGTTTTCTCGCTGCTGGGTAGCGAAACGTTATTCAACTATATCACCCTTGCAGTGGTTCCTTTTGGGATATTCAACAGAAAAAATCAAGCTAATACCCGAGGCGAAACCCCGGTATTACTCCTGCACGGTCTATTTGTTAACCAGTCATGCTGGTTCTGGTTCAAGTGGCAGCTTAAAAAGCAGGGATTTAAAAATATTGTCACCATTAATCTTTCATCCTGGCACAGCGAAGAGGCACTGACAGAACTACTGGCAAACAAGATTGATGAGCTACGCCACCAATTGGGGGTCAATAAGGTTCACTTGGTTGGCCATTCCATGGGGGGGATGATTGCCCGCAATTATGTCCAACTGCGTGGTGGTCACGACAAAGTAGAAAACCTGATCTGCCTTGGTTCCCCCCATCAAGGTTCCAGGTTAGCAACGTTTGCTATCGACCCATTGGGAAAGCGACTGTTCCCGAACTCCGATTTTCTCCAGCGGCTTAACCATGCCCCGGCTCCCAAAGATATCAAGGTTACCAATATCTACACCAACAAAGACAATATGGTGCTGCCAAACACCAGCAATCACCTCCCATGGGGTGAGGCGATAGAATTTGATCGTATGGGACACACTGCCCTGCTCTACCGCAAACCGGTTATTGCTGCAACGATTGCGGCATTAAAACAGGCGGATTAGTTCTTTGCATCGCCACCTGACAACAGAAGCTTCACGGGTTTCATTGCAAAAGCTGACAACCTACGATCCTGTCGTAACCTCAGCTGCAATCGAGATGTTGCTACAACCACTTGGCGGCATATCAGCCTTCGTCAAACAGGGACAGAAAGTCCTGCTCAAACCGAACTTGCTAGCTGGCAAAGATCCCGATAAAGCGGTAACCACCCACCCCGAAATTGTCCGGGCAGTAATCAAACTGGTTCAAGCTGCTGGTGGAGAAGTGACAGTTGGCGATTCTCCCGGCATTGGCAGCCCCGAAAATGTTGCTCGCAAAAGTGGCATTCTTGCCGTTATCAATGAAACCGGTTGCAAGTTTGCCCCTTTCGACACCCCGACAACCATCAACCCGACCGGTGGAACCTTCCACCAATTTGAGGTTGCCAGAGAAATTGTTGAAGCCGACCTGATCATCAACCTGCCCAAGCTAAAAACCCACCAGATGATGGGCTTGACCTGTGGGGTAAAAAACATGTTCGGAGCAATCGTTGGGCTCCGTAAACCTCGACTCCACTTGCAAGCGGGTACCGACAAAGCCTATTTTGCCCTGATGCTGCTGGAACTCTGCGAAGCCATAATCCCGGCGCTGACGATTGTTGATGCAGTTATCGGCATGGAGGCAGAAGGTCCAGGCAGCGGTGATCCCGTAGCAATCGGGGCACTGCTGGCCGGCAGCCACCCGCAAGCGATCGACACTGTAGCAACAGAACTTGTGGGGATGAAACCACACCAGGTCTGGACCCAGCAACAAGCCATAGAAACGGGTCGTCCCTACACCGACATTCAAGAATTGCAACTTTGCGGTGCAGCCCTTGAATCACTAAAAATCACCAGTTTCCGGCAAGCAAAAATGACCGATGTTAACTTCGGCCTCAAAGGGGCATTGAAACATCATCTAAGGCATGCGCTGACTGCTCGTCCGGTACCAGATCACAATCTTTGTCGCCGCTGCAATGACTGTGTTACCCACTGTCCTCCAGAAGCCATGAAAATCGAAAATAACCGCTTAATCATCGACTATGATGAATGTATCCGCTGCTTCTGCTGTCAGGAACTTTGCCCCCATGGTGCCCTGATGACAAAACAGGGAATATTATTACGGTTAAGTAATTTTATGGCTAAAATGAAGAGTAAAAACCTTTGACCAAATAGCCACCAATACGGTAAGAAAACCGCAACATAATAATAACTTACTGGGAATAATCAACTTATGAATCAGCCAATCAAGATCCAATACGACCTCTGTGAAAAAGACTGGCGCACCTTCTATAACGCCTACTATATGGCCGACAAACGCTTCAAACTACGCTTTATCTATGGCACCGGTTCGTGGATTGTCGGCGTTGCCGGATTACTAGGATTGTTTGACAATAGTCTGATCGCTTTCGGCATGATCGCCTTTGGTCTCTATTGCGTCTTTGCCCGCAAGTTTTTGGTCAATAGTGCAGTCAAAAAGCTCAAGGTCAAACCCCAATTTCCCGGCAGCATAGATTACGCCATCGAACCAGATAAAATCAGCGGTATTGAGCGGGGGGTGGAGTTTGAATTTAACTGGGACACATTTTATGGCTACCGAGATGTCAAACCGGGATTACTACTGTACCTCAAAGCAGCTTCATTCTTTTTTATCCCCAACGAAGCCATTACGACGGAAGAAAAAGAAGCGATTGTCGACATCCTGCAAGAGAGCAAGGTTATGGAACTGGCAACAAAGTAGCTGAAAATCAAAATGGGGGTACAGTGATCGGGCCTCCGCGCAAGTGTCCTCTAGTCAGTCCGGTCAGCAAATTTTTGCCGAATTTGCTGAAACTGCTGCAGGCTTTGCTCAAAACAGATAAAAATATCGGGGTCAAACTGACTGCCATTGCCGTCACGCATAATAGCTAAAACATCAGGTTCAGGAAGCACCGCCTTATAGGGACGACGGGTTGAAAGGGCATCGTAAACATCTGCAAGAGCACAAATTCTGGCGGCAATGGGGATAGCGTCTCCAGACAATCCCTGTGGATAACCGGCACCGTTCCAGAATTCATGATGGCACAGCGCAATTTCAGTAGCCATACTTAAAAATGGATTATGGTTCTGTTGCAACGGCAACCCGTCTGAACCATCTCGGCTGCCATGGGATATTGACATCGGGAAAAGATCCGGCTTCAGCAACGCTGCCCCCAACTGACAATGACTTTGCATTACCAGCCGCTCCTGAGCATTCAACTTGCCCGGTTTCAACAAAACATTGTCGGGAATACCAATTTTCCCGATATCATGCAAAGGGCTGGTTTGAAAAATCTGTTCACAGTTTTTTTGTCCAATCCCAAATTTTCAGCTAACACATGACAATAATGGGCAACCCTTAAAATATGATTACCCGTATCGGTATCCCGGCATTCAGATGTTTTTGCTAAACACCAGATTAAATCCAAACGTGAATCTTCGAGCTCCTGAGTTCGTTCCTTGACCTTGACATCAAGGATTCGGTTGTGGCGCTTTATGGTGTCCTGGTACGATTTCAAACGAACCATATTGCGGATTCTGGACACCAAATCTTCACGACTAACCGTTTTGGTCAGCAGATCGGTAGCGCCAAGATCCAAGGCCTACCGTTTTAGACTGGACTCCGAATTTCCGGTCAAGATAAGGACGGGAGAATCTTCACCAGAAGCGGTTTGTCTGATTTCTTGAAGCAGATCAAAACCGCTTTTACCGGGCATACTAATATCAGAAATAACAACATCTATCTCTATCCTTGCCATGCCCCCCAACGCTTCATCGACACTAGCGGCAAAGTGACTTTTCCAACCATCCGGCAAACCATAAAGAAGCCGTTTAAAACCGATTAGAACCTTAGGCTCGTCATCAACAAACAAAAGTTCAACGTCCTTCTGTTCAGCCACTATTATCACCTCCAGCATCGTAAACTGATGCACCCGGCAACCGAACAATAAGGGTAGAACCTTCCCCCGGTTGCGTCTCGAACGACATTATCCCCTGGTGTTTCTCGACAATGATGCTCCTGGAGATTGACAACCCTTGTCCGGTGCCACTACCCACTTCCTTAGTGGTAAAAAAAGGATCAAATATTTTATCCTGTACCGCCGCAGGAATCCCCGTCCCATTGTCCCGTACCCGGATTTCAACCCAGGCACCATCTTCCCGGGTACTGATATTTATAACTCCTTTAAGGGTCGGTTCTTGTACTTGTCGGGCAACAATTGCATCGCGCGCATTCATAATCAAGTTCAACATCACCTGGCTGAATTCATTCACCAAGCAGGGTACCATTTTGTTATGAGATGATAAGTCGGTTGTCACGTTGGCGACATATTTCCATTCGTTTTTAGTCACAGCGAGCGTATTTTCAATCAAGCGATTAACATCGGTATAAATTTTTTCTGCCGATCCAGGGTGGGAGAATTCTTTCAGGGTGTTTACAATTTCGGCAACCCGAGTTGTCCCTTCAATAGATTCATCTATGGCATGGAGCACATCAACCGACAAAAATTCAACCTCAATATCTTCACGGGTGCGGGCAATCTCCGCTATAGTTTTTTGATCGACTGCAGCAACGATCGCCTGCTGCCTGAGCTTTTCACCCAGGGTCAACAACTGCAAAAAATCGGCAAATGAGTCCTTTAAATATTGGAGGTTATGTTTGATAAACTGCATCGGGGTATTGATTTCGTGAGCGATCCCAGCCGCCAGATAGCCAACCGAGGCAAATTTATTTTTTTGTAGCAGTTCTTCTTCGAGCTTTTTTCGCGCTGAAATATCAATAAAAGTTATTAAAACAACATCCTCATCGCACCAGGTAATTCGTTGCACAGACTTTAAAACCGGAAGTTTGTGACCATTCTGAGAACGCAACAAAATTTCATGGTTATCGAGGCTTCCTTCTTGGTTCGGGTCAAAATCGGCACCAGGCTCATCGAGATAAAACAGTTGCCGACAGTCGGTCCCTGCCAAACAATCAAACTCCGAAATTTTTATCACAAAATCGTTAACCCAGCGAATTCCATAGTCAAGACCAGCGATAACGATCCCCACAGGAGCCTTATCCAGAATTGATTTCAAACGTTCCTGCTCTATTTGTAGTTGCGCATGCCGATCATCCAGAGCTTTTTTTTCAGTAATGTCCAACTTGATCGCTGCAAAATTAATGATTTTACCTTTGCCATCAAACACCGGCGACATAACGGCTTCCTCATAAAATAAGTGTCCGTCTTTAGCCTTATTACAAAGCTCCCCACGCCAGATACCGCCTGCGGTTATGGTTTGCCACATTTCCTTGAAAACCGCATCTGCGGTCTTCCCGCTTTTAAAAATTTGAGTTGATTTGCCAGCGACCTCGGCGAAACTGTAACCGGTCTGCCTTTCAAAAAAATCATTAACATATTCAACATCACCATGAACATCGGTAATCACAATAGATGAAGAGCTCTGATCGACGACGGTAGAAAGCCAATGGTTCCTCGCCTGGATCATTTTCTGCTCTTGTAAAATTCTAAATATCTTCAGAGCAATTAACAGGGCCAGGATAACTACCAGAAAATTGGCGACCAGATTGATAGCCAAAACAATTTGCTTAACATTAACCTGGGTCTGGGAGATCTCATGCTGCGAAGCAATATTCACTTGTCTGATATCATAGAATAATCGGTTAGCACTTTCGCGAGCTCGCAATAAAAGTGCTTCGGTCTGCTTGATCAGC
>DAOWKG010000289.1 GCA_030639985.1 Desulfuromonadaceae bacterium | reverse complement strand
ATATCTACCCCCGATACAAATGCTCCTCTGGATGGTGAACTGTCAAAACTGGCTTTACGGTTACAAACTCTAACTGCCTCGGCGCCACCAATTGATAGGCTCGGTCGACATCTGATTGATGCTATTGCCTACTATAAAAGTCGGATGCAGCAGTACCGAGATGAAATGGTGCTGTTGGGACCTATGGATGCCGATTTAAAGCAACTTTCAGAACAAATACTGTCTGCCATAGAGGTTGTGGATCAGAAGACGGTTGTCTCGCTTGAGGGTACCCTTGGTTATGTTGATAAAACTATTGTGACCCTGGTTGTTGTGGGACAGATTTTTTTGGTGTTGCTGGCGTTCGCCATTTGGTTTTATTTGCGGAGTTTTTTAAAAAAACATATTCACACTCCCATGTCCTTGATTGGTGACCGCTTGGCAAAATTTGAACAAGGGGATCGTGATTCGTTAATGTCCTTGGGGCGGGGTGATGAGTGGGGTGAAATTGAAGCGATTTTCAACAAGATAGTCACCAGCCTTCACGAGAGCGTCAGTTCGCTGGAAATATCTGAAAGGCGTTATCGTAAGATTTTTGATAATGCCTCAGACGGGATTTTTCAAGCGACCATTGCTGGGAATGTGCTTGAAGCTAATCAGGCCATAGAGGTTATGTTCGGTTATCCACTCCCAGATGGCAGTGAAGCATCAAAAGATCACGAATCTTACACCATCAATCTGCAGGAGGATATCTATTGTCGCCCCGCAGATCGGCAGCGGTGGATAGATTTGTTGCGCCAACATCGTGAGGTTCATAATTTCGAAGTGGAGTTACGGCGTCGGGACGGGAGTTCCTTCTGGGCCTCTGTCAGTGGCCATTTAGTCCAGGTTGAGGGCAAGGAAGCACTTATTGAAGGTGTAATTCGTGACGTTTCGGAACGAAAAAATACCCATGATGCAATGGAGCAAATGCAGTATTATTTGCAAAATATTATCGATTCAATGCCGTCAATACTGATAGGTGTTGATCATAATATGATCGTGACGCTTTGGAATCAACGCGCCGAAGAAGAAAGCCTCCTTGCTGCCGATGCAGCGAAGGGGTACGCTATGAGTACTGTCTGTTATTTATTTGATTTTTCAGTCTTTATGTCAAAGTTGGAAGAAACTTTGCGAACCGGTAAACCGGTGCGGATGCAGAAGGTTGAAAGTAGAAAAAGGACTGAATCTGGAAACAAGCGTTTTTTCGATATTTTGATTTATCCGCTAGCGGTAGACGGTCCCAATGGTGCAGTTATTTATATGGAGGATGTTACTGAACGACTGCAGCTGGAGGAGTTGATGGTCCATTCAGAGAAAATGCAGTCCATTGGCGGTTTGGCTGCTGGATTGGCGCACGAAATCAACAATCCATTGGCGGTGGTTTTACAAAATATCCAGGTTTTGAATCGGCGTTTATCTCCACGTCTGGATAAGAATCGTCAAGTAGCCGAAGAACTGGGTACGACTATGGAAACCATTGTTAGGTACACCCAATTACGGGGCTGCGAACAGATTATCCATTTAATTGCTGATGCCGGTCATCGGGTAGCCAAAATAGTTGCAAATATCCAGAGTTTCAGTCGCAGTGGTATCTCTAATTTGGTCCCGTGTGTAATGTCTGATCTGGTGGAGAGAACAATTGAGCTTGCCGCCAGTGATCATGATATGCGCCATAAATTTAATTTTAAAAATATTGCCATTGTTCGTGATTACCATGCCGTTGCCGATGTTTGTTGCGAATCAAGTCAAATTCAACAAGTATTGCTCAGTTTATTGAAAAACGCTGCTCAGGCACTAGTTGATTGCACCGATGAACCACAAATAACCGTGAAAATATATTCCTGCGATAAAGAGCATCTCTGTTTGCAGGTTTCAGATAATGGTAAGGGGATGGCAGCAGAAGTTGCAGCAAAAATATTTGATCCATTTTATACTACTCAGGATGTTGGTGCCGGGCATGGGTTGGGATTATCGATTGCTTATTTTATTATCACCCATAACCATGATGGTAGCTTGAGGGTAACTTCGGAACCGGGTAGTGGCAGTTGCTTTGAAATCGTTTTGCCATTTGAAAATAGCAGTGCCGAAAAGGATAGTTGACGCAGGTTGTTGGGAGGTTGAAATGGTTGTTATCGGGTGGAAAGAGGTTTATGCTACTGGTATTGTTGCCTTGGACAATGAACACCGTGGCTTGATTGAAGAGATCAATCGTCTCTATGAGGCGGTACGGGATAAGCGCGGTGACGAAGTGATTGGGGGGATATTGGTGGTGCT
>DAOWKG010000132.1 GCA_030639985.1 Desulfuromonadaceae bacterium | reverse complement strand
TATCCTATTTTTCTATCTGTAGGGGCGACTGGTTGGTCGCCCTTTCATGTTTCAAGTCCCAAATACCAGTTGTGGAGCCACAGTTTGGACAAAGTGCAACCGGGGACTAAAACATTTCGGTTGCCAAGTTTTGCTACGATTGCGACCGTTGTTTTTAGCTTGATAAAGGGCTTTGTCGGCTTCTTCAATTAATTGGTTCGGATCTGCGGCGCCGTTTTGATCGGCACAACTGATGCCGATACTAACAGTAATTGCCATTCTTCCCGCCGGTTGGTGGTGCGATGCTCTGGCAATTTGCCGGTGGATTCTTGTGGCTAGAACTTCAGCGTTGACAGCGTTTGTGTCGGGTAGGATTATCGCAAATTCTTCGCCGCCATAACGGCAGCAAGTATCGGCATCCCGGGCAGAAGTTTTAATCGCATTGGCAACTGCACGTAGCACGGTGTCTCCGGCTTGATGGCCATAGTTGTCATTGAATTTTTTAAAGTGATCAAGGTCAATCATCAGCAACGAATAGGGGCTTCCCGAGCGCTGCATACAGGCGCTGGCTCGTTTGATACTGCTATCAAACACGGTTCGGTTGCCAAGTTGAGTTAGCGGATCGGTGAGTGCCAGTTGTTGTAGTTGCTCCTTGCTTTTGCGTAGTTCCAGTAGGCGTTGCCAGCGTTCCAGATGGCGGTTCATCCGGGCGCTTAATTCGGTCGGGTCGATCTCGACGTGGACAGAGTCGCTGGCACCTAGTTGGAACCCGCTGATTAGACCTTGCTGGTCTTCGGCAAAGGCAATCAGCGGTAGGTCGTGCCATTGCTCGTCAGCATGAAGCTTATCAATCCAGCTGGTCTGATCCTTTTTTGGTTCGATTGCCCAGCAAACCATATCGGTGCGTTTTGATTTCAGGTGTTTAAATAATGCTGCGGACGATTTCAGTGGCTTGATTTGACTAAAAAGTCCGGTGGCAGAAAGATGGTTGACCATCTGGGTCTTTTTGTTTTGATCGGTAGCAATGATCAGAGCAGTATGATTCATAGCGGGTTATCCTGACTGTGCTTGAAATTGGTCGCGTTTATTGCACTTTGTTATTTAATTAATGCTTATTGCATTTCGACTGATTGTTAAATAATCTTTAGTTAGTTTTTATTTCTATGATTTCTTTAAGCTATTATTGTGCCAAGACAAAAAACACAGTGAATTTAGTATATTACCGACTTCGAGTCGGTTTTATGACGGGTTGCGGGTGGTCTTTTGTGGTGTTTGCGGCGCCGGCTGTCGAAAATTTGACTTATCGTGTTGGTTGGGTAGTTAAATCGCAATGTTTGCGTAAACATCCGGTTGTAATGGGTCGATAGGAAACCTATGTCTATAGTTAATTCCAATCCTCGGACAAACTTATTTACGTTACCAGTGGCAGCTGCAACCAGTAGGGTTGAGGGGCAACTTCTCGCCTTGTCACCGGCACAATTGGTTCGAGCAACAGTGGTCGAAGTGGGGCTGGATCGGACCGTCTTGGAGATTGGTCGACAAAACTATCTAGCTCAAAGTGAGCGGGAATTGCAGGTTGGCCAAAAATTGGAACTACAGGTGTTGCAAACCCAACCCCGCCTTGAGGTTAAAGTCCTCAATAATTTTCTTAACGATAAACTTAGCCAAACATTGCCGTTGCTTACTCGTCCCTTCGATTGGAGTCAACTGGTTGGTCAGTTGCGGCAATACCCAGAGTTTGGCTCACCACCGCTCACCACCAACCCTGTTTATCAACAGTTACAACAATTATTAGGCTCAGCTACCGGGACCGCGGTGACTCTTAAGGGTGACATTGCCCTTATTGTCGCACAGTTGCAGCAATTGGCAGCTGGCAGCGGGATAAATACTGATAAAGGTATGGCGCTACCGGTGGCTTTTATGTCAGCGCCTGGTCAACCGGTTATCCCCGGTGAGTTGTCCCCGGTGGTAACACAGTTGATCAAGAATCTGCAAAACCAATTATTGCATTTACCGCGGCACTCGGGTTCGTTGGCAGCAAAAAATTGGTATGTCGAAACCAGAAATTTGCTTGTGCCACTGCAGTCAGGTCGACCATTGCCGCCCCTGCCCGCTCCCCAATATCACGCTTTGCGGGCGGTCTTGGGGCAATTCCGACAATCACCGCTTATTTCTCCGCAATTGCTGGGAGAGGTGGAGCGAATTATGGTGCAAATGGAACGGGGGTTGGTGCAGGACTTAGCTCCGGGCGGGGTTGCGGTAGGACAAAAAACTGCGGCTATCCAGAATCTGCCCAGCGCCAAGGTTTCAGCAACTGTAGCTGATGAACCGCTGCGCCAGCAATTGTCGGCAGAGATAAAACAACTGTTAGGTCAGTTGCAGCCCGAAGCGGGGCAAAAACAAAAAATTGCTCCAGAGTTACTGGGGAAATTGGAGGGGCTGCTGGTGCGGTTGCAGCAGTTACCAACCGCTAGTGGAAAAAATACGGTGGCGATCCCTGAACTGGCAACATTGGTAGCGCAATTAAACCAAGTGGTTGAGCAACAACCATCGGTGCCGCAGGGTGGAAAACTGGGAGTGTTATCACAATTGTTTGGTTTTTATTTAGAGACCGAGCTATTGCGTGGGAAGAAAAAAGCAGCTTTGGCAAGCTTAAAGTTGAGTTTGTTGAATCTCCAAAAAGAGATGGGGCGCGAGGTAGAAGAACCGCTGCGACGCTTAGAGCTGTTCCAGCTGTGCAAGGCAAAATTGGCTGATGAACAGGTACAGTTTCTCCCCTTACCGTTCAATGAATTGGAAGAGGGTTACCTGTTAGCTGAGCGTAATGGTGACGTGAATGATGAGGATAATGCTCCATTACAGTTATCGTTGTCGTTAAGGTTATCGGCACTGGGTAATATCCGTATCGATATGTTGTATGACGGCGATGGTTTGCATTTACGGCTGGCGGCAGAAGGGGAAGAAAAAATGAAATATTTGCAAGTTTGTAGCCCGGAATTAAAGCAATCGCTACAGGCAGTAACGTTGCGGGGGGTAAGTTTCAGTGCCGATGCACAGCCACCTACTCGACAATTGCAACAGCGATTGTTGCCGGAATCAATTTCAATGCTGGATACGAGAATTTAATATGGCTGTTGAAGCTAAAAAACCACTGTTGGCAGTTGCCCTCCATTATGACCAGCACCCCGAATCGACTCCGAAGGTCGTTGCTACCGGCCGTGATGGTTTGGCGCAGCAGATTATTGCTGCAGCCGAGGCTGCCGGAGTCGATATTGTTCAGGATCCCGATCTGCTGGAGGTGTTGGGACG
>DAOWKG010000305.1 GCA_030639985.1 Desulfuromonadaceae bacterium | reverse complement strand
TTTGCCCGCGCCGCAAGTAAGTCCGCAGACGACTGAAAATGTAGATACCATAATCGACTCCGACCCCAACGCCCAAAGCTACTACCGGCAAAGTCGAAACCTTCAAACCTATCTGCAATATACTCATCAGCGCATAAGCGAGCAACGACACCAAGCCCAACGGTAAGACAATGCACAATACCGCACGGTAGGAACGAAATTCATAGAAACAGAGCAAAATAATCGCCCCAAATACATATAGCAATATCGGGAACTGGGCTGCCGAAACTTCTTCGTTGGTAGCTGCCATTACGCCGACATTTCCGGTTGCCAACCGAAAAGTAACATCCTCGGTCTGGTGCTGTTGGCGATATTCTTTCACCGCCGCAATGATCGTGTTAATAGTTTCGGCTTTATGATCTTTGGTGAAAATCATAACTGGCATAACACTACAATCGGAATTGAGCAAACCGCTACTGGTGGGGATATACCCTACTGCCTGAACCATAGTTGACTGATTGCGGGGTAATACCCGCCACTTTAAACTCCCTTCATTCCAACCGGCATTGATAACTTTAGCAATCCCGGGGAGACCAATTACCGACTGTACGCCATCAACATTATTCATATGCCAGGCGAATTGATCAATTGCAGTCATAACATCGTAATCGATACAGCCATCGGGTTTGGTTTCGACAATCACAGTAATAAGATCGACGCCGATAGAAAAATTGTCGGTGATAACCTTACTATCGATATTATAGCGTGAGTCGCTACGTAACTCGGGAACCCCCTGATGCATATCCCCAATCTTGATATCTGAACCTTTCCAGATACCAAAACCACACAATATCAGCGCCACTACAATAATAACTACCGCAGACTTAGGCTCTGCTGCTCGTTCAAAAAAGTTCCAAATCGGTTTCAACACCTGAGTTTGTTCATCAACTCGATCCTTATAGCGCGGATCGGGTTTTACATACGAGAGGAGGATTGGCAGCAACACCAGATTAGTTAGAATAATAACAGCAACCCCTAACCCGGCCGTAACTGCCATCTCTTGAATTACGCGTATATCAATCAAACTGATGGTCGCAAAACCGATAGTATCACTCGCCAGAGCGATAAAGCCGGGGATAAGCAATTGCCGGAAACTTGATTTTGCCGCATCGAGACGGTTAGCTCCAGCACGCACTTCAGCCGTATTTGCGGTAATCATCTGCACCGCATGGCTAACCCCGATAGCAAAAATCAGAAACGGAACCAATAATCCCATCGGATCAATGCCATAACCAAGTAGCGGCAATAATCCAAGCTGCCAGACAACAGCGATCAAGGAACAACTGATCGGGATAACGGTAAGGATAAAGGAGCGAGTATAGAAAAAGACCAGCAGGCTGGTAATAATAAAAGCGAGCCCAAAAAACAGGATGACCCGTTTTGCCCCATCGGCAATATCACCAATGACTTTTGCAAAACCGATAATATGGACACTTACCTGATCAGTTTGATATTTATCCCGAATCCGCTCTTCAAGAAGATGTGATACCTTGATGAAATCTAGTTTTTCGCCCGTGGACGGATCTACTTCCAGCAATTGGGCACTAATCGCGGCACCGGTAAAATCATTAGCAACCAGACGACCGAGAATCCCCGCTTTAAGAATATTTTTGCGAACTTTTTCGAGCCCAGCCTGATCCGGAGTAAAATCATCGGGGACAACATTACCCCCGGCAATACCATCCTCAACTACTTCGGTAAAACGGACATTCGGGGTAAAGAGCGAACTGACCTGAGCACGGTCGACACCGGGAATAAAGAAAACATCATCGGTAGCCTGTTGCAGGGTGGCAAAAAATTCGGGGGTGAAGATGTCACCATCTTTTGCCATCAGCGCAATCAAGATTCGATTGGCACCGCCAAATTCTTTGCGATGCTCAACGTAAGTCTGCATGTATTCATGTTGTAATGGCAACAACTTGCTAAACCCGGCATCAATTCGCAAATTGGTGACCGATGTAGCCATAAACAGCGTAATCAGAAGGAATATACCTAGAAAAATACGGCGGTGGTTAAATATAAGTCGCTCCAACACCGATTTAAAAGCACTAATTGCCATCAAAATCTCCCGCCGCTACTACCGTAAACTTTGTAACCCCAAAGGCACCTGCCGCGATAATAGTACCATCTGCCGCCTGCACTAATTTACTAAAACCTTTACGTTCCGGATCCTGCTCTAAAGCAAAGCTGTTGCCATCATCCCGACTGAGAAGAATCGCCCCCGCCAAGCCGGTAAGAACCAGAGTGCCATCATTTAAATACAAAGCACTGGTCAAACTTGCTTCGCTTCCGGTTTCAATCTGAATCCAGTTATCGCCACCATCATCGGAACGAAACAAATGGCCCCGCAATCCAAGCAGTAGCAGACCATTATCTTTGGTAGCAAAAATACCGAAAAATGAGCCCATATAATCGGGATTTAACTGAATCCAATTTTGCCCACCGTCATCCGAGCGATAAGCGTAACCTGCTTCAGCAGCAATAAATAACTGCTCACCAACGGCTATCATCTGGTTCAAATGAAAATCGTCCTCACTGATCCAGCGCCCTTCCCAACTACTACCACCATCAAACGACTCGAGAAATTGACCATAGGCACCAATAGCATAGCCATGATCACTATCGAGAAAGAAGATATCAAGCAGCGGTGATTGAGCATCGATATTTTCATAAACCTGTTCCCAGCTTCTGCCGCCATCACGGCTACGCAAAATAACCTGATCATGCCCGGCGACCCAACCGTTCTGAGAATCTATAAAGAAAACACTGGTAAGGGTTGCCCGGGTTGGAACCTCAACCTGAGCCCAGTTAGTGCCATTATCGTCACTGATCAAAATATGACCACGTTCCCCGACAGCAATCGAATTATTGCCGATAGCTTGAGCATCAAGTAACATTGAGTGCGTTGCCAACGGGGCGATAACGGCATTTTCGGCAGCATGGACAGAAACCACAATACCGAAAAACAAAAACATTACCGTTATTGCAACAACCTTATAATAGCGAAGCGGAATGAAATAGTTATTCATATTTAACCATTTATGGCAGAAAAAACGGTCGAGCCGTTACCGACCCGACCGTTTAGTTTAAATCAAAGGGTGTAAATCTTTCGATTACCGGCGACCTGCACGGCGTAATGCCCCTGGTGAATAATCTTTATCTGAACGCTCAATACTAAAATCGTACATTTCGGCCTCATTATCTAAACCAAGTGCCAGATAGCGACCCGACTGTAAATCGTAATGGGTTTCCAGTGTCGTCCAGAAGGTTGGAACTTCATAATAATTGACAGAATGACCTTCTGAAACTCGCCAAAGCTGATCACGATTATCGTAGTTATCAACTACCATAATCTGCCAGGAATCTTCATCAACATAGAGGGTTCTACGCTTGTAAAGGTGCCGCGCCCCATCACGCAAGGTTGCTTCAACGACCCAGACACGATGCAGTTCATAACGCAAATATTCGGGATTCACATGTAATGGGGTCAGAATATCTTTGTACTTAAGTTTATCGCTATGCAACAGGTAGTTGTTGTAAGGGATGTAGATCTCTTTTTTGCCAACCAGTTTCCAATCATAGCGATCAGGAGCACCATTGAACATATCAAACTGATCAGAAGTACGTAAACTATCGGAGGCCGTACCGGGATTATCGTAGGCGACGTTTGGAGCCCGACGAACCCGCCGTTGTCCGGGATTATATACCCAGGCAGCCCGTGGCTCTTTGATCTGATTGAGGGTTTCGTGTACCAGCAGAACGTTACCAGCTAGACGGGCGGGAGATTTAACTTCCTGCCGGAACAGGAGGATACGATTTTTAAGCTGCTCCTCAGTCATCCCTTCCTGTGAATAGACCAGGTTCATCTCATCTTCAAATTTGACCAGAGTATAACCACCACCACGAGTCATAGGTGCCTGGGCAATATGACGGGCAGCGGCATCGCCACGGTAGCGCAGCATGTGATTCCACAGAACCTCAATGCCACTCTCAGGAATTGGAAAAGGGATACCATTAATGGTTCCAGTTACACCATCGCCACCATTGATCAACTCGGCAGTCTGAGAGATTTGTTTCGTCATATCGTAGATACGTTGTGGTGATGCTGCACTGCGATGAGAGGGATAGATGTTCATCTTGAAACTACCATAAGCCTTCAACATTTCTTGATGGCCGACCGTCAACTTATCCTTGTACTGATCCATATTGGCAGCAGTAATGGTCACTTGAATTTTATCTGCGGCGTAGGGATCGGGATGATGCATCCCTTTTTCATACCCAGCTGGAGGGGTGGTAATACCACCGTTCCACGCCGGAATAGTGCCATCAGAGTTACCAGCCTTTTCGGCTCCCATCGGGGTAAGATCTTGACCTAATCGAGCAGCATCATCGGCACTGATGGCAGAAAAAGATGGTGCCGCCAGACCAGCTATCAGCAGCAGGGCAAACGCCCCGGTTAATGCATTTTTCAGCATAATATAAGCTCCCTATATAATTTTAGAATGAGTACTTAATGTTAAAAGCAACGAAATCACGATCATTTACCAGATTATAACGACCAGCACCGAAAAAGTCGGTATAGCTTAAATCGGCAGTCCATTGATTCAGATAGTTGGCACCAAGACCTAATGTTACTGCTTTGCGATCTTCCAGAAAATTTCCACCAGGACCGGGGGAATTACCATCGACATCATGCTTCCAGGCAATCCGCGGCGACAGGGTCACGGCGCCGATGGCGTTGTTGAAATCCAGCTTGGCAATCATGCGATAACCCCAGGAGGTTTCGTCAGCAAAAGCATCTGCAGGCTCGTAAAGATAAGGGCCTACCGGATAAGTTCCGCCCGGCGCTATGGCAACAGGACCATGATATGGGGACAGAACTTCATTCCCGCTAAGATAAGTGCCCGCACTCTCAAAACGCAATTCGTCTTTGCTCGGCATGTCATGAACATAAGTCAAACCAACCTCGCCCAATACTACAAACTGGTCAGCACCAAATGTCGGCCCAAACACCTTAGTAGCAGTGATCTGTATCTGGCTTATATCCATTTTTTTGTATCCATGTATAACTTCGTCAAATCCATATCCACCCAACTGGTTATTGCTATAAGCGTAAGGAGCTACTAAATCTAAAGGGCTAAGGGCAGCAAAGAGGAGCTCCACATCATCGATCTGCAATGGTACATCCTGACGGAATGAGTATTCACCCTGCAGGGCGATTCCAGTTTTTGTCAGCAGTGTGTTAAAACTAACGCCGTACAATTTGATATCCTCCGGATATTCCGTGAAATATTTCGCAGAGGGGATATAATTAGGAAGTGCTGCCATACTACCAGTTATTGCACTGATAATCGGTACTCGACTGTGATAGTTCATGAAATAGAAACCGAACTCGGTGTCGTTTAGATTCGGTGCGTAAAGTCTCATGGCAATACCGTACTGACCGTCATCATCAGCTTCTACCGTCGGAGCACGACCAACAGTCACGGCAGGATACAGTTCAGGATAGTTTGTGAAGCCAAGCGTAACCCCTGTGCCATCTTCCCCACCACCTTCTCCAGCAAAATCGTTGGTGCTCCAGTATGTACCAGGAGGATCAATTCTGGTCTCTTCCCAATGGTACTGATAAAAACCTTCAAAGCTGATATTGTCGGTTGGGGAAATTGAGGCCGAAATGATACCAACCGGAATCAGAGCTTCTTTCAACTCAGAACCAGGCACGCGGTATTTACTAACGTCAATCGGATTGATCGCATTGA
>DAOWKG010000209.1 GCA_030639985.1 Desulfuromonadaceae bacterium | reverse complement strand
GGCGGCTGTCGGTCCGCAAACCGACGGTTTTGGGTTATTAACTCGTATTCCTGAGGTAAACCCGTATTACGGGGATACGTAACAAGGTACATGTCCCCGCAATACTAAAAGCTGGCAAACACAGGGGGTTACCCCTATGCCGAATAATATTTTACCATCGCCAGAACCAATGCATCCAAAGTCCAACTCTCCGGCTCCAGATCAACATGAAACCCATGCTCCCGAATAGTCGCAGAGGTCTGCGGCCCAATCGAAAACAATTTGGTATCACCCTGCAACGATACTAAATCATCCCCGATCATAGTCATCAAGTTATTGAAAGTCGAAGACGAACTGAAACAAATCGCATCAAGGCTACCAGCGGTGAGCAGGTTGCGAATTTGTTCCTCGCTCCCGGCGGGCATAACGGTACGATAGGCAATGGGTGCAATCACCTCGGCGCCAGCATTCTGCAAGCTATCGATGATCAATGGTCGAGCAATCTCAGCACGCGGGTAGAGAATTCTCTTCCCCTCAACCCCATACTGCAACAATTCGGCGACCACCCCTTCGGCACGATGATCGGCCGGAATTAAGTTGGGACGAATACAATGTTGCTGGATCGCTGCGGCGGTTTTAGGACCAACAGCAACCACCAGCATATCGGTCAAGGTGCCAAAATACTGATTTGTTTCTACCAAGCGATCAAAAAAGACTTCTACGCCATTGACCGAGGTGAGAATCAAAATATCGAAATCCTCGAGATCCCGCATAACAAAGTCAAAAGGTTCCAGACTATCCGGTGGTACAATTTCAATCGTTGGAATACAAATCGCTGTGCCACCTTGTTGTTCCAACAATGAAACAAACTCAGCCGCCTGATCAAGCGGGCGGGTAATCAAAAATTGCTTACCCGCTAAGGGCAGTTTTTCACTCAAAATCAATCCCCATCAGTGTTGAAAGTATCGCACCCATAAACTTCGTTCAAAATTTCGCCTGCACCTTGGGCCAACAATGTTTTAGCCAATGCCACCCCGGTTTCGACTGCTTGATCGACATGACAAGTCACAGTTTCTTTCAACATCTTTTGTCCCAGGACATCGGACACCAATCCAGTCAATTCCAACTGGTCACCATTTACAGTGCCAAATGCGGCAATCGGTACCTGACAGCCACCTTCGAGGGTTGCCAGCACGGCTCGTTCTGCGGTAACTGCGTACGAAGTTGGTAAGTGATTAAAAAAATCAATCAGGTCATTGGTAACAGTGTCATCAATCCGGCTCTCTAGCCCTAACGCCCCCTGTCCGATTGCGGGCAAACAAACTGTTGGCTCAAAATATTCGCCAATTTGATCGCCAAATCCCAACCGATGCATCCCTGCCGCCGCCAAAATTACGGCATCGAGATTATCTTCTTTAAGTTTGCCAATCCGGGTCTGAACATTGCCACGGATATCAACCATTTCCAGGTCAGGACGTAAATTTAATAATTGGGCTTTGCGGCGCAATGACGAGGTACCAATCCGCCCCTGTTGACGAATATCGGTAAAGTTTTTACAACCCTCTTTAAGTACCGCAATATCACGTGGATCTTCCCGTTCGGTGATACAGCGCAAGGCGGTACCATCAGGGAAAAAAGTGGGGACATCCTTCATCGAATGGACGGCGATATCGACTTCATTACGCAGCATCGCCTCCTGAATTTCTTTAACAAACAGTCCCTTACCGCCAACCATCGCCAACGGCACATCAAGAATTTTATCTCCCTGAGTTTTAATTTTAGTCAACGTCACCTTCAGATCGGGATAACGTTTTTCTAATTCATCCTTAACCCAGTTTGCTTGCCAAAGGGCTAAAGCACTGGCACGGGTACCAATTCTCAAAATGCGGGTTGCCATATTTTGCTCCTTCAATATTGATTTAATTCTATTTGTCGAGATCGGGTTTGGATTCAGTCTGCTCGGGCAAATCAAACAGCTCCCGGACAGCATCAATATAGAGGCTGCCGCAATCACCATTATTTGCCTGTTTCAACACCTGAGTCGGATGGTGCAAAATTTTATTTATGATGGCAAGGCTCATTGATTCGACCGCCTTACGCTCTTTATCATTGAGGTTATTCAAATTTGAAAGAGTTTTATCCATCTCTGTGCGCCGAACCTGTTCCAGCTGCTGGCGCAAAGCAATAATTGTCGGTTTTACTTCCAGGGTCGCCAACCAGTTCTGAAATTTTTCCACCTCACCATTGATAATAACTTCAGCTTTGGCTGCCTCTTTGTGGCGCTCCGTTACGTTAGCCTGCACCACCCCCTGCAAATCGTCGACATCGTAAAGATAAATACCGTCAAGTTTATTTGCCGCCGGGTCGATATCACGTGGCACCGCGATATCGATCAAGAACATTGGCTTGTAACGCCGTTCCTTGCACACTTCTTTCAGTTTTTTTGCCCCAAGGACATAGTCTGGGGAACCAGTTGAAGAAAGGACAATATCAACCCGGTGTAGTTGTTCCTGAAAGTTGTCAAAACTAACGGCGGTACCGTTAAATTCTGCCGCCAATTTTTCTGCCCGACTAAAAGTACGATTAGTTACCAATACCTTGGAAACCCCATTATTGACAAAATGTTTTGCCGCCAATTCGCACATTTCACCGGCACCAATCAACATAACGGTTTTATTGTCGAGGGAGTCAAAGATTTTACGCGCCAGTTCAACTGCAGCGAAAGAGACCGATACCGCATTACTGGCGATTTCAGTTTCG
>DAOWKG010000233.1 GCA_030639985.1 Desulfuromonadaceae bacterium | reverse complement strand
TCTGGCACCACTGCTGGAACAGCAGTTGATTGATCCCAAAAGTTTGATTGTTGATAGTAAATCTGGGGTTAGTGGTGCTGGACGAGGTGCCAAGCAGGGAAGTCTTTACTGTGAAACCAATGAGGGGTTTAAGGCTTATGGCATTGCCAGTCATCGCCATACACCAGAAATTGTACAAGAATTGACGGCCTTGTCTGGTTGTCCGGTGCGGCTTAATTTTACCCCCCATTTGCTGCCCGTCAACCGCGGCATCCTCTCAACTTGTTATGCTGATATGTCAGCAGATAAAAGCACCGAAGAACTTTTGGCATTGTATCGGGAGCGTTATGCCGGGGAGAAATTTATCCGCATAATGCCGGGTGGCGAACTGCCAAATATTGCGTATGTCCGGGGAACAAACATGTGTGATATCGGGCTGGTCAGTGATCCTGATACCGGGCGGGTTATTGTAGTAGCCGCTATTGATAATCTGGTCAAGGGGGCCGCTGGTCAAGCGATACAGAATATGAACGTCTGTTATGGTTTCAATGAGATGGCAGGGTTGGGAATTGTTCCCAGTTTTCCCTAGAAGCCCTGATTATTTAAGTTTATTATTGCTGATCAATTCATTATTTTTTGCTGGTTGATTTCGGGGAACTGTATGTTGAAAAATGGTCATAAGGTATTTGCTGGCAAAATTGTTGAGCTATTGACGGAGAATAGCGTTTATCAAAGTTATCTGGTTGATTGTGGCGATGCCAAGTTTGCAAAAATGGTATGGGTTTGTCTCGATCCCCTTTTTGCTCAGGAACAACAGCGTGCTTTTTTTGATAAGGTCAACTGGTTAGCGGGGCAGTCTTTCCCTTATATTGGTGCTCCAATCAAGACTGCCGAAGTAGAAGGGCAGCCTGCCTGTCTTTATCCCCTCCCTTCTGGAGTGGCTCTGGCACAATTGCTGACTCGACCATTTTCTGCTCGTCAGGCAGTCGAACTGATTAAGCAGATAGCATCTTGTTTGGCCCTCCCACATAGCGCTGGGTGTTGGCACGGCAATCTTTCTCCCGATACCATTTATATTGATGGTGATATCCCTTATCTTGCCGATTTCTCTTTGAGTCAGTTGGTTCGGCTTGACTACCATTCCGGAATTGATCCTCGCTATACCAGCCCGGAACAGGTGCGTGGGGAAAATACTACTGCCGCAGCCGATATTTATAATCTAGGCTGTATTTTTTATCAGCTTCTGACCGGACAACCCCCTTTTGTTGGTGATGAGCCATTTGCGATCGCCAAACAGCATTTAGAGGGTGGATTCCCACAACTGCCACAAGGGTTGGAACTGTTACAACCTTTGATCGGTTCGTTGACTGCTGCAAATATCGATAAGCGCTATTCTATTGACCAGTTTATTACTGCCTTGACACTGTTGGCAACTGAGTCTGAAATTGATAAAATTGTACCGCTGACAGAGATAGAAGAATCATCAATCGATAACCCGGAAGGTGGTGAAACTGTTTCCCTGCTTGACGAAACAATGGACAGTTCCGAATTAGCAGCACGCATAGAAGCTAGATTGAAAGATCATGTCGCCGAGTTGGAGGAGATCGCCGAACCTGAAACCCCGCTTGAAGATGTAAACGCTGTAGCTGAGCAATTGGATCAGATTGAAACTGGGAAGGGAAGTGGTTTTGGCCGTTTTGTCCTCGCTCTATTGTTGGGGATTGCTATCGGTTCTGGACTCTATTATTTCCTTTATGGACGGTCTCCGGCAGTAAATATGGCAATGGTTGAAGCAGATATAACTTCTGCCCGCACCTTGGTTGCAGATTTGGATCAGGGGCTTAGTTTGTGGCAAAATGAAGATTTCAATGGTGCCGAAGTTAAGTTTAAGGAGCTTATCACTGAATATAATAAAGATCCTCGTGCCTATAATAATTTAGCCGCTTTTTATGCCGCTCAAGGTAATTATGAACAGGCACGGGATTATCTTGAACAGGCATTAGCAACCGATGTGAATTATGCCACTGTTTATCAAAATTTGGGATCAGTTTATGCCGAAATGGCAAGAGGGGCGTATGGACGTGCCTTGCAGTTAGGTAAGACAAAGGGTCTTATTGCGCTGCCGGTTTTTTCGAGCTATGGCGTGGTTCAGGTTAATCAGATTGATGCTGTGGTTGCAGTAGTGCCAGAGGAAGGCAAGGCTGGAGCTAACACCGAATTGGCGGTTGCTGGTAAGCAAATTGCTGCTGCTACAACAGAAAAAGTGGCAACTAAGGTAGATGACATCCCTACAATCAACCTTGCCGAGCAACCAGTAGCGGTAGTTACCGAGCCTGTTCCCCAAGAAGTGCCTGAGGTGACGTCACCGGTGGTGACAGTTGCTAAGCTGGAAGAAAAAAATAATGTTGCTGTTAATGATGTTACTGTACCTGCAGCAGATGGTGCCGAGAGATTTCTTCACGATTGGGCTCAAGCCTGGTCGAGTCAAGACGTTGATGCCTATTTGGCATGTTATGCCGATGCGTTTATCCCACCGGCTGGAAAAAGCCGGCAACAGTGGGAAGTTCAGCGGCGCTCACGGTTGGCAAATCCTAAAAAAATTAATATCCAGATCAATAAACTGCAATTTGAACAACTTGATAACGGTCATTTGCAGGTTGATCTGATTCAAAGTTATAAGAGCGATGTTTATTCTGATCAGACCAGAAAAGTTTTTATCCTTGGGGCAGCTGAAACTGGCTGGGGCATTTACCGTGAACGTTCACTGGGGATGATCCGTTGATATTTAAGCGAATTATAATAGCAGTAGCAATTATTTCCCTGTTTGGGCTGACCGGCGCCAAGGTTGGTGCTCTTTGGCCTCAGCAGCGTGCCGATTTTGTCGGGTCGCCATCAAGCCAGCTTTTATTGGTAAATAATGTCGCCGGAGGAACCAGCTCCCGCTTGAACCCGCAGGACGAAATTGTGCTGGATCGTCTTAATTTGCGGTTGCAACATAACCCCGATGATTATGAAGCAAGCTTATTAAAAGGGCTGCTGTTGTTTCAGGGGGGTGATTTGGCGGCGGCAATAACTGAATTACAAGCTTTGACAGCAAAGGCACCCAAATTTCAATTAGCCCATCTGATTCTGGGTGATCTGTTATTGGCACGATTTGACCAGGTAGATACCTTTGGATTAAATGCTGTTTCCGGCGGTAAAAATTCGGCGCAAAGTAAAAATATTGAACAATTACAGAAAGAGGCTCGGGCGCGGTTACATGGTTATTTAGCTTCGACCGATGGCGTAAAAATACCCCGGGCATTAATCACCCTCAGTGATCAGGTAGATTACGCCTTGGTTGTCGATAAAGAAAAAAATCGGCTTTATATTTATCGCAATGTTGGTTCCGGCCTTCCACCGGAACTGGTTGATGATTTTTATATTGTGTTGGGAAAACGGGAAGGTGATAAATATCGTGAGGGCGACTTAAAGACCCCGGTCGGGGTCTATTTTGTAACCAGCTTTCTGCCCGATGAAAAATTACCACCGCTGTATGGCAGTGGTGCTTTTCCGGTTAATTATCCCAATGAATATGATCGGAACCTGCGTAAGACCGGTAGTGGTATCTGGCTGCATGGAACCGATAAATCACTTTATAGTCGGCCGCCACTTGATAGTGAGGGTTGTGTGGTTTTAACCAACCATGAATTCAGCCGTATCGGCCAATATGTCAAGGTCGGACGAACTCCGGTAATTATCAACGAAACGGTTGCCTGGATCAGTAGTGGTGAATGGCTTGAACTGAATATCGAAATCCAGGCAGCGCTGGAAACGTGGCGAAGAAGCTGGGAACAAGCTGACTTAACCGCTTATCTGGATAATTATGCCGATATCTTCTGGTCAAAGAAGCACAATAAAACAAGTTGGGGAGATAGCAAGCGCAGAGTTTTTGCCGGTAAATCTTTTCAGAAAATAGCACTTTCCAATATTTCAGTTTTATCGTATCCCACCCAAAAGGACAATCAACCGGTGATAGTCGCTAATTTTGTTCAACATTATCAATCCAACAACTTCAATGGTGATATGCATAAGCGATTATATCTGGTGAAACAGCAGGGGGATTGGAAGGTTCTCTATGAGGGACGGCAGTGATCGCGGCGTAAAATATTATGGTATTCATCGGCAATAAAAAGGCAGTGGGTTGCAATACAACCCACTGCCTTTTTTATAATTGTTATTGTGGTTTATTCACTTTTGTCGTTGTTGGTTTGGTAATTTTAAATGGCGGAGCTGTTATCGGTACAATATTAATACAGGTTTTTTTATTGGTAAAACTGTAGAAAAGAATGCGCGCTTTATTTCCGACAAATGGTTCAGCTTTGTCTTTTATTTGTTTGCTGTTAATTGTGTAAGCTTCGTTATCAGAAGTATGTAAAGTTCCATCTCTGTCCTGACTATCTACGAATATTATCCTCTGTTGTAGCATGAGCCCACTTTTAGCTGTGGCCATGGTCGGGACAAGTAAAAATGCAACAACAGCTAATGTGATAAAAAAGTGAAATACTTTCATGTTTGTACTCCTTATTTTTCAATCCAGTAAAAAAGGCTGAGACCACTATCTTCGTACGGTATTTCAAATTCTCCATCCTCGCCGCCGCCGATAATACCACCTCCCAAACTTGCCATGGCACCAGCTTCACCGTCTCTGATAATAACTTCAAATCCAGA
>DAOWKG010000340.1 GCA_030639985.1 Desulfuromonadaceae bacterium | reverse complement strand
CGTAATTAACCGATCAGCAAAAATAGCAAACAGGTTGGTGGTGCTGCCTTCAAGGATGTGATGTTGGGGATCGAGAAACAGTGCCTCGCGAGCGCCTGCCTGGCGGGCGTAGTTGGCGGCATACAAGCAGTCAACATAATTGCCACGCTTCATTTGGGGCAGGTGGCTGAGTGGGTTAATGCGTTGGTTCGGGGCAATGATACAGCTGGCTCCGGAGAGTCGGTCATTGTCGGTCAGTTCGGTGTAGGGGGTAGCGGTTATGAGAAATCTACCTTGATTTGTTGCTGGCCAGTCGAGGCCAGTATAATTACCTCGACTGATGGTTATGCGGATGCGTGAAGCCGGTGATGTAAGTGCTGCAGCGAGTTGCCGGAGCGATGCTTTAATTTTTTTGCGGTCGCAGGGGAAATTAAGTAATTGGGCCGATTGCTCCAGTCGATCCAGATGTTGAGTCGGCAGGAGGATCTTTTGCTGTTGCGCTTTAAGGGTTTCAAACAGGGTGTCGCCGAAAAGAAAACCGCCATCAGTGATCGCTATAGTGGCATCTTCGTGGGGAATAAAGGTTCCGTCAAGGCAGACTAGCATCGTGTTTATCCGGCACAATTATGTAATAGGGTTCGCATTGCTTCACCTTTGTCCAGGCATTCCTGCCATTCTTGTTCCGGGATAGAGTCGGCAACGATACCGGCACCGGTTTGGTACGATATCTGGTCGTCAATGCGTTGAAAACTGCGAATCAGGATATTTAGATCCATATTGCCACAGGCGCTGATATAGCCAGCACTGCCAGTGTAACAACCACGCCGGACCGGTTCAAGTTCGTCGATAATTTCCATGCAACGCTTCTTTGGCACTCCGGTAATAGTGCCGCCGGGAAATGTTGCTCGTAACAGATCGAAGGCATCTTCGTTATGGCGGAGTTTGCCGCTAACATTGGAAACAATGTGGGTGACGTGGGAGTAACGCTCTAAGACCATCAGTTCATCAACTTTGACACTGCCAGTTTGACAGACCTTGCCCAAATCGTTGCGTTCCAGATCTACCAGCATAATGTGCTCGGCTCGCTCTTTTGGGTGCCCGAGCAGTTCATCACCAAGTAAATGATCCTCGGGAACAGTATAACCTCGTGGCCTGGTTCCGGCAATCGGTCTGGTTTCTGCTATTCCATTCTGCAATGAAACCAGACGCTCTGGTGAGCTCGAAATTATTTCCAGACCGGGAAATTTTAGCAAGCAGGCAAATGGTGCTGGGTTGATCTGCCGCAACCGCCGATAAAGCTCGGTGGATGTTCCTTGCAGGATACCATCAAACCGGCACGACAGGTTGACTTGATAGACATCTCCGGCAGTAATGTACTGCTTGGCACGCTCAACCATAGCAATAAATTCTTCTCGCGACAGGAGTGGCTCAGGTTGCGTGGTGGTTTGGAGGAATTGTGGCGACAATTTTTTTTGTGATTGTTTGATTCTCGCTTCGTAACTTTCTAAATTGATGTCCGCATCGAGTGTTGCCAACGCTAACTGCTTACTTTGGTGGTCGTAGCTCGCGGTAATATCAACCCAATATAGTTCCAGATCGGGTACCGGCAGGTCATATTTAGCCTGCTGTGGCAGTTTTTCGATCTGTGCCGCCAGGTCGTAGCCAAAATAACCAAAAAAACCACCGGGGAAGGGGGTGTTATTAGTTGCAGGAGTCGCCCGTGATTGCAATATCTGTTTAAGGATAGTCAGCGGGCTTCCCGATAACTTGGTTGCGCTATCGCCATCATCGCGAAATAGATTTCCATCTCGAAGCAGATAGCGTTCTTGCCAGCGCAACGGCACAATCGAGTAACGTCCGGTTTTGGGTAGGTGGTTCAATGATTCCAGTAGGCCCGGTCCATCGGGACAAAGATGGAGGTAGAGAGCAAGGGGGTCAAAATCGGGGAGTGCAAAGCTATGAGTAGGACTCACTATTTATACCGTAACAATCGTCAGCAATTGGGTAAATTTTGACAACCCTTTTACCGTATTATAGCCATAAAGCAGTAGTAAAATCGAATCAGTTTCACGCCGAGTCTGCAAAGTCCTCTGAGATGGGTAAGTACCATCAATTTTTTAACTTAGGTTTTCTCTGCATCTCGAATGAGCAACGATGAATGGGCGTGAGAAAGTTTTAGGTTTGATTTGGTTTTATCCCGTCCATCCTGAACATCCCTGTTAAATGGTCTCGCCTACTTGAATTTATAACTAATTTTAACAGGGATACACAGGATATTCAGGATGAAACCCATAACCCTTTTATGTTTTTCTTGTTTTAGATTTTAAGATTTGTGCACATCCGTTTTTATCTGCGGGAAATGCCGCACTTTGATATGACGATCTGATATTTTCGGTTCACATTGTTTTGACTTGCCGGTAAACTGAAAAACTATTGTGCGTTAAAATATTAACTCTGAATTGTGGGGGAATTTGTGGAAAAAGAGCATTTAGAAATATTGTTGGAAAACATTGACAAGAAGTTTGACATTGTTATCGAAGGTTATTCGACACTGGATAGAAAAATTGATGATTTGTCGAAGAAAACAGAGGAACGTTTTGATTTGATTGATTTCAAGATTGAGACTATTGCTGCCGATCTTAAAGCTCACCGTCAGGATACCGAAGCCCATCACAGTATTTATCGGGTCAAAGAAAGCTAAGATCAGGTCCGCCTAATGCCCCGCTTCACGCAGAGCTCGCAAAGATTTCCGAGAGGCCAGCGAACTGGCGAGAGAGAAATGTTCTGCCAATATTTGATTAATTTAGGGGTTTTTATCCTGATCATCCTGCCTATCCCTGTTAAATATTTCTGCAGTTATGTCATTTCATATTTTGTCGAGTGACAAAAAATGTCACCTTTGTGTGACAAAAATTGACAATCAATCATGAATTATCTTAAATCTAACCCGATGCTTATTTGTTGATTGCGGCATGCTTTTGTTGTTTGGAAAATATAGTAATGGTTTTGTTTATTTGAAAGCGTGAATATTGTATTGAGATTTCAGCCTGTTATCTTCTGTTAATTTAAAGTTGTGTACCCACCAACGGGTATTATTATCAGTTTTTTAATGGCTATCTCATGTTTAACCGAAACTTTGGCATAGTGATTGTAATAAGGCTTGGCATGTTTTAAATTTACTTTAAGTCAGGCAAATTTTTAGGCAAGTTTCTTTTAACAGACAAGGAGATCAAGTATGTTGAAAATGTTCCGAAAAGGTAATCAAAAGGGTTTTACCCTGATCGAGCTGTTGATCGTTGTTGCGATCATCGGTATT
>DAOWKG010000120.1 GCA_030639985.1 Desulfuromonadaceae bacterium | reverse complement strand
TCTCCCAGTTTTGAGGGTGAAATGATAGGTTTTAAAGTGATACTTTAGGAACAAGTATAGATGATAACTTATTGATATTCAATGGGTAGAGTGTGAGTTTAGGAAGTTGTGGGAAAGTATTACTTTCCGTCTGTTAATCAGATTGTCGCTGGTTCGAGCCCAGCAAAGGGAGCCATACAAATCAAGGGCTTACAGGTTTTTATCTGTAAGCCCTTTTTAGTTTGAGCTATTTCCGTGAATTTTTGATAAACACAACGATCAAGTATCGCCTTTTTCATTCATCCATTTGATATACCACTCTTCCTGACCATATAATTCTTCGAGGCACACCGGGCAGATACCGTGGCTGAATAGCGTATTGGTGTGCTCTTGTATGTAGGATTCCAGAATATTCCAATAGCCTTGATCGTCGCGGATTTTTTTACAGTGTGAACAGATGGGCAACAAACTACCCAAGGTTTTTATTTCTTCGGCGGCGTTTTGAAGCTCTTTGATCAGCCGCTCCCGTTCTTCTTCTGCCAGTTTGCGACCGGTAATGTCCTCTTTCATCCCCAAAAAGTTGGTAATATTCTGGTTTTCATCAAAGATGGGGGCGATAACTACATTCTCCCAGTATCGGTCGTCGTTTTTCTTCTTGTTATATAGCTCACCGTGCCATTCTTTTCCGGCAGTAATAGTTTGCCACAATTGCTCATATGTCGCTTTCGGGGTCGTGCCACTGCTGAGTAGGTGTGGGGTTTTGCCCAGCACTTCCTCGACCGTATATCCCGTTACTTGACAGAACTTCGGATTGACATATTCAATATTTCCCTCTGGATCGGTCATCACAATTAACAGTGGGCTCTGCCGGATGGCAGTATCCAGTTTTTTCAGTTCTCTCGCTGCTTGCTTACGTTTGGTAATATCCCGTAACGATACGACCCTGGTCTTATCCCCTTGGTACTGAAATGCTTTAACTTGAACTTCCAGCGGGAAGGTTGAACCATCACACCTCAAAGCGGTAATTTCATACGCTTGTTCTTGATTTGATTGAATTTTACTTTTAACAATTGTCCGATGTTCCGGTATCACCAGATTGATCGTTTTTACGCCGATAATCTCGGCAGCCTGATAACCGAACATTTTGCATGTTTGATTGTTGGCTTCAATGATGCTCCCATTTTTATGAATTATAATCCCCTCAAAAGAAGCCGCAGCGAGGGCCTGGAATTTTTCTTTGTTATGCATGAGCTGGTCATGTCCCTGCAATAACTCTATCTCCAGTTTGCTGGAGTTTAGCTGCATCAGACCAATGACAAAAAATATCGATAAAATAACTGTTACCAAGAGAGCTAGTTCATAAAAAATTCCAGCAGACATTAAGGCATCGATGTTGTGTGACGGAAATAAATAAAATATCGCTCGTGCTTGATATATGGTTGACAGGGATATCAGCGCCACCATCAGGAGCTTGTTTGATTTTGATGGGGTTCGCTGGGCTATTTTGGCAAACACGCGGGCACTAAAGAAAAAATAAATCGCAGCAATCAAAGAAAAAATAACCACGCGAGCACTTACGTCGGGCGAAATATAAGTGAAAAAAGGAAAGATAATCAAAGTGCAAATCAGTAGGATGGTAATGTGATAAGAGGTCTTCACTTTTTCGTCGGCAAAGGATTTAAAGCCACGATAGAAGAAGAACGTCCCCCAAAAAAGAAAAGAGTTTGCCATGACAATAGAAATAAAATCGGGTAGAGTTGCTCGCAGGCCAATGAGCAAGAATCCCAAGGCATGTAGAATTGAACCGAGGGTCCAGGCACCAAAACCATTATATGTTTTACGGCTGTAGAAATAGTGGGTCAGGCAAATGCTAAGGGCAAGCATGGTGATGCACAGGGTAGCAACAAGGGTACGAATATCAAAAATAGTATTCATAGACGGTGTCCTGACGAAAGTTGTAAAATTAACCAGGGTCAAAACAAAAAGGACCCTTCTCTACACCGAAGAAGGGTCCTTTCCTATAACATCTTCGGCAACCCGGCTGTCCATGTACGACCGGTGGCTTTGCGTCCCCAAGTTGCCTTGGGTTTGCCATTGTCGAAAACTATCTATTTTTCGCAAGTTTAGCAGTCAAGCCAAAAAAGTTCAAGATGATTAACATTAATAAGTGCGACTATAGTCGGTCTTGAATTTAAACAAGTAGCGGTTCTGCTGCTAATTTTTACCTAAATAAAAATTCCCGAGATAGCTGGGGACATTCAGTTTGGCTTGATCCTTCTAATGACGGCAGGTTATGACGCCATGGAAATGTTCAGCACTTTCATTTCGGGGCTCAAGGAAGTTGAGGAGTCTGAACATATTGGTGCGTGACGAGGTGTTTATTGTCTTTCAGGTAAGGAGCAGAAATAGTGTCCATGAAGCTTGACGAACTATGTGATGTTATCGGAATTGATACTCGCCCGATTGCCATTTATGATGCCCCCGATCCCGATAAGTTTGCCCCACTGGTGGATATTAAACGCTGTATTTTTGAATCTTATGACGCCTGGCAGGAGGGTGACGCTGGAGATCACATCCGCTACGGGTGGCTGCCCTGGGTGTAGCTATTGGCTGACCGGCACCGAAAAATTCCCCAGTCGGGAGGCTTTTGTAGATTTCCTGACTATAAAGGAGGGGCTGAGAGAAAATACCGACTTGATGGCCGCCTGGTTGAGCGCGAACCGCCCTTATCATCCCGAGAACGGCCATATTATGATCGGACCAGTCCGGCAAGAAATGGCTGAATATCTTAAAACGGTAACTTTTTTTGTCAAACCCGACCAGTTGAGTATTTTGATGCACGGCGCAGTGCATCATGCCCATCCTGATGACCTTATTCCGATTATTGCCCCCTTCGGCTCGGGCTGTGGGCAATTGTTACCAGTGTTCGCAAACCTTGAGAAAGCTCAGGCTGTAATTGGCTCCACCGATATTGCTATGCGTGGACTACTATCCCCGGATTGTTTGGCATTTACGGTGACGGTATCTAACCTTGATAGGTTACTTAGCCTGGATAAAGAGAATAGTTTTCTCGGTAAACCGTTTCTGAAAAATCTAAAAGCAGCACGGGGCAGTAAATAAATGGTAGTTTGGGTGGAAATCTTGGACTCTCACCCCTGATTGCTGATTATACGGCATTATTTTTCAATTTATTTGGTTGTGTTCAGATTATTGTCAGAAATCATTGTTACAATGGGCTAAACGTTTAATTATTGAAGGGGGGATTTATGTTTAATCAATTCCGCAGCATATTTATTGTCACTGTTGTTTTAATTCTGATCAATTCAATCTGTTTAGCCAGCAACTTTCCATCTCAGGCCATTATTGCCGCTGAACAATTTATTGCGCAGCTTGATAACCATAAATATCTTGCCGCTTATAAAGATGCTTCTGACTTATTGCATTTGTCCATTTCAGAGCCCGATTGGCTTGAGAAAAGAGAGCGCTCAGGATTACTCTTGGGTGCGGTTCAGGGGCGGAAACTGGTATCAATCAGAGCTAGAGATACTTACCCCGGGTTTCCTGATGGTGATTATCTGGTAGTTTATTTTGAAGCACAGACGCAACGTAAACAGAAGGCTGCTGAAGTAGTGTTGGTTAAATTGATTGCCAATAGCTGGCAGGTTTGCTCATACCGTTTGAAATAAATGTTAGCGATCAGCATTTTAGAATTCGCTATCGGTGATATGTAACAACCCCATATCACCGATAGCTGTTTTCGGCTAACCCCTTCTCGATTGCCCCGACAATATTAATGAGTCACTGACAAAAAATCTTATTATTGATACTCTACAACGGTTACACTGTCTTACTATCAACTGATGAGAGCTGCTATGGCAAACGACCCCCTCCAGGAAGAACCGTTAATTCCCCGCTTACTGGCAACCAACGCTCTGCGTGCTAATTTGTCCAAACATATGGACTTGAATAAAATGGCCGATTCCAAGGCGTCAATGATTATGACTGCCGCCTCACTGGTTACTACTATCAGTTTGACGCAATACGACAAGTTGGCAATGGTAACTACTCTACTGTTGGCTGGTTCCGGTCTTTTAGCGGTAGTTTTTTCAATTTTAGCAATTATCCCGCCGTTACATGCTAGTGGCCAAACTAATCTGTTCTATTTTCGTTCTTTTAGTGAACTGTCTGAGGCTGAGTTTAAAGCGCAGTTTATTGATACTATTACCGACCGGGAAAAACTGTATGACGCCTACCTGCACGAAATCTACTATCTGGGTAAACATCGCCTGACCCGCAAATATGGTTTGATTCGGAATGGCCTCTGGAGTTTATTGTTCGGCCTTCTTAGTGCGACGATAACGGTCGTTGCCAGCCATTTACCCCTATGAATTTGATTCTACTGCACCCGTCTGACCTGATTGCAAAAAATCTGGCCCGGTTGAAGGAAAGACGCTATCAGCACATTCGCCAAGTCCATAATGCGAAAATTGGTGATGAATTACGCCTTGGTATGGTTGACGGCCTTATGGGTGCGGGGACAATTGTGGCATTGTCAGATCACGATCTGGAGTTGGAAATTCAACTACAGCACCCACCCCCAGAACCCCTGCCGGTGACCCTGTTGCTGGCATTGCCACGACCAAAAATGTTGAAACGTATTTTACAGAGTGTTACCGCTCTGGGGGTTAAAAATATCTATCTGATTAATAGCTATCGGGTCGATAAAAGTTTCTGGAACAGTTCGTTGCTGCAGGGAGAAAACCTGCGGGAGCACTTATTGTTGGGGCTGGAACAGGCGGCTGACACTATTTTGCCAAAAATATTTTTGCGCCCCAGATTCAAACCATTTGTAGAAGACGAATTGACCGAAATTGCGTCGTTTACCACTGCCTATGTTGCCCATCCGGGGGTAACGACAACCTGCCCTTACCATCAAGGTGAGCCAGTTACCTTGGCAATCGGACCAGAAGGGGGCTTTATTCCGTATGAGGTTGACAAACTGCAGAGTTGTGGGTTTACTCCGGTTCGACTCGGGGAGCGGGTTTTGCGGGTCGAAACGGCAGTTTCGGTTCTCCTTTCGCGGTTTATCTAAAGGGTTAATCTGGTTATCCATTTGACTCAAGTAGAGCTGATTGGCCGATTGAAAAAACAGAACCTTTTTTGCCACAGACAGGGGCGGACAATTGCGGGACAAAATCAAATCATTATTTCGCATAAAGACACAAAGGTAAGATTAAGGTTTAAAAGAATTCTCTGCGATCTTTGTGGCTTGAGTGAGCGTAGCGAACGGGCGTGAGAATGAATTGGGTGTTTTTAGGTTTCAAAAATATGCCCCTATCTGTGTGCGTCTGCGGCAAATATTAGTTTTAATATTGAATTGACTGGAGCAAGGTAGATAACCAGTCTCTTTAATTCGTAAGCCACAAGCCACCGGATAAAATTATACAAG
>DAOWKG010000086.1 GCA_030639985.1 Desulfuromonadaceae bacterium | reverse complement strand
CGAAGCCTTGGTTGCGGGAGCGGGGATGGAGGGTGATTGCATCAACCCCTTCAGCTTCAACAATTTGGCCAATTTCGAGAAAATTTAGTGATTCATCGTCCCATCCCGAACGAATTTTTACCGTTAAAGGGCCGTGGTATACTCTGCGTACGGCAGCAATAATTTGACCGATGTGTTGAGGCTTTTGTAGCAGTGCACTGCCAGCACCGCTACGAACAACTTTCTTGACTGGGCAGCCCATATTGATGTCGAGCAGTGCAGCATTCCCACCTACCACTGTGGCGGCTTTTGCCAACACAACAGGATCGTCGCCAAATAACTGAATTCCCAGAGGAAATTCATCGCTACTGGTGGTTAGTAGCTGCTTGGTGTTCTTGCCATCGCGAATCAGGCCGTTGGCGCTGACCATTTCTGAATAAACCAATCCGGCACCAAACGATTTCATGATTCGGCGGTAGGGGAGGCTGGTGATCCCAGCCATGGGGGCAAGGATGACCGGACTGGATAACGGTAGTGTCTTTATCTGTAGAGATGATTGCATAATAATTAGGCATATTAGTTTAGTTGGAGGTTCGGAACAAGAGAAAAAATAACCATTATTGTAAGCTAAAGACTCTTAACTTGTGGGGGAACAAAATTGAATACTGTATACAATTTACAGCTTGACAAGGGAGAAGCGAGTTGTTAAAACAACATTTGTTAAATTAAGCGAAGGAGGGTTTGCGGGGTGGGTAAAATGCACCTCAAGGACTTGTCGCTTGTAACCATTTATAAGCTACATAAAAAACTGTTTTTATGTAGTTCGTCTACCCGCATTGCGGGGTTTTTCTTTCTTGGCCCGTATGGGCATCGTAAGTTTTGTTACAACAACCACAAAAGGAGAGAGAGTATGTCAACATTGAAAAAAGTTTTAGCGGAAAAGATTGCTGCACACCGCCCACGCACCACTAAACTGGTTAAAGAGTTCAGTGATGTTGTTCTCGGTGAAGCAACTATCGGTCAGTGTATCGGTGGTGCTCGTGGCATCAAATCCTTGGTTACTGATATTTCTTATCTTGATCCAATGGAAGGTATCCGTTTCCGTGGCATGACTATTCCTGAAACTTTTGATGCTCTACCAAAGGTTCCTGGTAAGACTCAGCCCTTCGTTGAGGGTTTCTGGTACCTGTTGATGACCGGTGATGTTCCTACCATGGAGCAAACCCTTGAAGTTGTTGAAGACTGGAAGAGCCGTGCACAGATTCCTGCTTATGTAATCGACGTATTGCGTGCACTGCCACGTGACAGCCATCCAATGGTAATGTTCTCCTCAGCAATCTTGGCAATGCAGCGTGACTCTGTATTCGCTGGAAACTATGCTGCTGGCAAATTCAATAAAATGACTTGCTGGGAAGACATGTTCGAAGATTCAACTAATCTGATGGCCAAACTTGGTCCTATCGGTGCTTACATCTACCGGATGAAGTATATGGGTGATACCCACATCGAAGCCGATCCAGAGCTCGATATGGGCGGTAACTTCGCTCGCATGATGGGTATCGACGAACCTTATGATGATGTTGCACGGATGTACTTCATCCTTCACTCTGATCATGAGTCTGGTAACGTTTCTGCTCACGCTACTCACTTGGTTGCTTCTGCTCTGTCTGATGCTTACTATGCATATAGTGCTGGTATCAACGGTCTTGCCGGTCCTCTTCACGGCTTGGCAAACGAAGAAGTTCTCCGTTGGACTCAAAGCTTCATGAACCAGCTTGGTGGCGAACTGCCAACCAAAGAGAAACTCAAAGAAGCTCTTTGGGCTACCCTCAACAGTGGTCAGGTTATCCCTGGTTACGGTCATGCTGTTCTGCGTAAGACTGACCCACGTTACACTTCACAACGTGAGTTCTGCCTTAACACTGAAGGCCTCAAAGATTACCCACTGTTCAAGCTAGTTGCAATGATCTTTGAAGTTGCACCTGATTGCTTGGTCGAGCAAGGTAAAGCTAAAAACCCATGGCCAAATGTTGATGCCCAGTCCGGTGTTATCCAGTGGTTCTACGGTGTAACCCAGTACGAGTTCTACACTGTTCTGTTCGGTGTAGGTCGTGCACTTGGTTGCCTGCCTAACATCACTTGGGACCGTGCTCTCGGTTACGCAATCGAGCGTCCTAAGTCTGTTACTACTGCAATGCTCGAAGCAGCAGCTGGTATCAAGTAATAGTTTAAATTACTTTATTTTGATTGTATTTAAGGGAGGCTCTTTCGAGAGTCTCCCTTTTTTTGTTAACTCCTTTTGCTTTTTAGCAGAGAGAGGTATGATGAACTCTAAGGTTTATCAGATTTTTTAAATGGCTAAAGGAGTTAATGCATATGAAACATAAATTATTGATTTCATCCCTTGTCCTCTGTTTTGTTGTCAGCCTGGTTGGTTGTGCGACCAATACTACCCATGAGAATACAAAAAAAGGAGCTGGTATAGGAGCGTTAGTTGGCGCCGTGTCGGGAGCAATTATTGGTTATCAGAATGATCACTCTGGTGGAGCTCTCAGGGGAGCATTGATTGGCGGCGCTGCCGGGGGGGCTTTGGGTGCCGGTACTGGTGCCTATATGGACAAGCAGCAGACTGAATTTGAACAACAGTTGGCTGCTGACCAAGCGCAACATCAGATTGAAATTGAACGACAGCAGAATGAAATTCTTAAGCTGACCATGAGTAGTGAAGTTTCTTTTGATTTTAATTCAGCACACATAAAGTCAACTTTTCAATCTCCACTTAACAAGATTGCCGATATCATGAATCGTTATCAGCAGACCCAGATTGTTGTTGTTGGACATACGGATGATGTTGGCTCAGCTCAGTACAACCTTGAACTTTCTCTACGTCGGGCCAATGCTGTGGCTGATTACCTGATTATGCGCGGGGTGGCAACTTCACGCTTGGGAACAGAAGGGCGTGGCGAAATGGAACCGGTTGCCAGTAATAATACTATAACCGGTCGATCACAAAATCGGCGGGTCGAAGTCTTTGTCGTGCCAAATGAGACTGCCGGGCGGTATTGACGGTCAGCTATCTCATAGTTTTGTCTAAGTAGATTATTATTTAAATGTTGTTTGGAGGGCAGCCACTTGTGGCTGCCCTTTTTTTACGGAATTTTTTATTTCTAGTTTTGGTTATTTGCGAATGCTTTTTTGCAAAACTGCGAAACGTGAAACTTGCTATTAATATCAGGGGGTTAATGTCTATTACCTTGTCTGAGAAATATAAAACTATTTGCAAAACTGCAAACATACAAACTTGATAAATAATCCCACCTATTGTAACTGCCTAAAAACACAACGAAAATATTCAAAACATTTAATAGAACACTGGTATGTAGTTTGCTTTTATGGGTGCTGAGAAATTTAGAAATAATTATTTTAATTTATGCCTGAAGGAGCACAACATGAAAACACCAACTCTTCTCGACTATCACGATTTTGGCAATGGGCCGACTGTAGTTCTGCTTCATGATGTGCTACTGACCACCGACAGTTGGCGCAATCAGGTGTCTTGTTTGTTGCAGGAGGGTTTTAGGGTCATAGTCCCGAATTTGTCAGGCCTTGATGGTGTAGGGTCGGTGTCAACATATAGCGCCGCAGTTATTACTTTGCTTAATCGGCTTGGCATTGGTCGTTTTGCCGTGTGTGGGCATGGCATGGGTGGCTCAATCCTTTTGGCGCTGCTGGAGCGATATCAGCGTCGTATTACTGGAGCATGTTTTATTAGCACGCGCCCGGGTAATGATGATATTCATGAAAAGTACCAGCGGGAGCAAATTATTGCCTCTTTAGTAGCAGAGAATGATCTGTCGGTACGGGAAGAACTCTTGACAACTCTTATGGGTGGACGAGAAGAGTGCTTTGACGAATCTGTTCGGTTGATGATTCGTGAAGCTGCTTACGATTATACCAAGGATGGATTGCTTTATAATCTACAAGCAATGCAAGGGCGCAAAAATTACGTAAATATACTAGATAATCTTGATTTGCCCGTTTTGATTGTGGCGGGAAAGGACGATCTGATTTGTCATTTTGGGAACGCTAAAATTATGGCAAATAGAATCTCAAACTGCGTTGGGGTAATCAATCTTGATGGTGGACACCTAATCCAGATGGAAAAATCGGATCAGGTGAATTTGCAACTGGTCGAGTTTCTGCTGTCGATAGAACCACCGTGTAGAAAAGTTCAACCCTGTTGCTCATTGCGAGCGGCATAATATAAATTACGCAAAAGCCCCCTCTGCATCATGTTGCAGAGGGGGCTTTTAGTTGTTAATCGGAACTTTCAGCTTCGCTATCTTCTGCTGTTTCCGTTGGTGCAACCACTTGGGCTTTATGATGGATATGTTTTTCTTTTTCCTTGCGGGTGGCATAGATCAATATCTTCTGGTCAGTATATGATTCGACTTCACCAGCAAAAGATTCAATTTTGAAATAATCGTGGACTTTCGGGGAGGCATTCATGAAGAACCTGTTCAGTTCTTGAACTTTTTCCCGTTTAAGGCCCGCCGTTTTTGTCCATTCTTGAAAATCGTGAGTTTTTGAGACAACTTTTATTTCTTGCAAGATCAATTCTGAATCATTAATCATTCCGGTCCACTCATCTTCATTGAATGCTTTTAGGTGAGTAGGATTTCTCATCAGTTCCATGGTTTGGAAGAACTCTGCTACCTCAGGATCTGGTGGTACCAGGGTGTCGATAATGATCATTCGTCCGCCACGGCGCAAGACCCGATGAAATTCACGTAATGCTCGGGGAACATCGGCAAAGTGGTGAGCGGCAATGCGGCAGGTAAGGAGGGTGAATGATCCGGCTGGAAAAGGGAGGTCTTCGGCATCCGCTTCGCGGAAAACAACATTGTCAACCTGACCTTCATCGGCAATATGCTCCTGGGCTTTTTTCAACATTTGCATCGTCAGGTCGGAAGCAACTACCTGTCTGACCATCGGAGCAAAAAAGAGGGCCATATGACCACCGCCACAAGCGACATCAAGCATATTGTCGTCATGTGATGGCTTGAGCAATCCTGCTGCCTCTTCCAAATCATCACCGGCGGAAAAATGGGTAGCTTCAACATAGGCACTGGCGGTTTTACTGAATTGTTCCCGAATTTTATTTTTAAATTTACTATCCATACTTACTCCTCATATATATAACCCCATTACTATAGCATTGAAATGG
>DAOWKG010000322.1 GCA_030639985.1 Desulfuromonadaceae bacterium | reverse complement strand
CCCGCAGTCCATTCATCGTATGGGTGGGTTTAAAGTGCAAGGGCGTGAAGATGAGCAAGCACGACAAATCCTTGCCGATGCTAAAGCAGTGGCAGACGCTGGAGCCTTTGCCGTTGTCCTGGAAGGTATTCCCAAAGGACTGGCAAAGCAGGTTACCGAAGCTATAGCTATTCCCACCATCGGCATTGGTGCCGGGGTAGATTGCGATGGTCAGGTTCTGGTTATCCACGATATCCTCGGTTTGTGCGATAAATATTCACCCAAATTTGTCAAACGTTATGCCGATATTGCGACCACAATTACAACTGGAATCGACCAATATATAAAAGAGGTAAAAGGTGGCGATTTCCCAACCCCGGAGCATTCATTTAAGTAGCTACCTATGGATACGATTAAATCTGTCAATGCGATGCAGCAGTGGGTGAATGCCGCCAAGACTGCCGGGAAAACAATTACCTTGGTGCCAACGATGGGGTTTCTCCACCAGGGGCATCTATCGTTGTTGGATGAGGGGCGCAAGCGGGGTGATTTGCTGGTGCTTTCGATTTTTGTTAATCCCACTCAGTTCGGGCAGGGTGAGGACTTTGAAGAGTATCCCCGCGATTTAGGCAAAGACAGTCAATTAGCACTGGCTGCCGGAGTTGATATGATCTTTGCCCCCGATGCCGGTGAAATGTATCCTCGTGGCTATGCCACCTACGTCGATGTCGAGGGCATTACCACCAACCTTTGTGGTGCCAGTCGTCCCGGTCATTTTCGTGGGGTTTGTACTGTAGTCAACAAACTATTCAATATTATTCAGCCCGATACGGCTATTTTTGGTAATAAAGATTTTCAGCAATTGGCGGTCATTAGACGGATGACCAGCGACCTGAATCTGCCGATTGATATTGTCGGGATGCCAATTCATCGTGAAGCAGACGGTTTGGCAATGAGTTCACGTAACGTCAATTTAAGTACTGAGAGACGCCAACAGGCGCTGGCATTGTCGCAGGCACTTGCTCAAGCAAGGCAGCTGGTTGCTGCTGGCAATACCGATGCTACTGCGATTATCGCGCAATTAAAAAAGAGTATTAACACTCAACCTGATGCCCGGATTGATTATATCCAAATCTGCCATCAGCTAACTCTGGAAGATCAGGACAGTATAAATGCCGATTCGGTGCTGCTGTTAGCAGTCCATTTTGGTTCTACTCGCCTGATCGATAACGGTTTTTTGCTGGGTTAAGTAATGACTGAAACTGCATTAGCCAATCTACAAAATATCTATCGAATCTTTACTGTGCCGGAAGCCCATGATTCAACTTTGGGGGTTGTCGATCAGGCTATCAGTGAAAATGTCGCCGATTTTTTACAGAAGCATATTGTCGCTCTGGAGCGAAGTCTGGAGGACATTGAAAACGATTTTTCGGCGGCACAGATTCCCGAAGAACCCTCCTTTGTCAGTGCCTATACCGAATTTGTAAAGCAAAAACTGGTGGCTCAGTCGGTGCATACCGCTGCTCCCGGTTTTGTCGGTCATATGACTTCGGCACTGCCATATTTCATGTTGCCATTGTCACGCATAATGACGGCGTTGAATCAGAATCTGGTTAAGGTCGAAACTTCCAAAGCATTTACACCGCTGGAGCGGCAGGTTCTGGCAATGCTCCACCATCTGATCTATCACCGGAATAACGACTTTTATCAACAATGGATTCACGATAGTGGTCATGCACTGGGGGCATTTTGTTCCGGCGGTACGGTTGCCAATATCACCGCCCTTTGGGTGGCAAGAAACCGACTCTGTGCTCCCGCCGGAGATTTTGGCGGTATTGCCCAAGAAGGTTTGTTTAAGGCGCTGCAGCATTTAAATTGTAATGGGCTGGCGGTTCTGGTGTCTCGGCGGGCTCACTATTCAATGGCTAAAGCTATTGATTTGCTCGGTATCGGCAGAGAAAATCTGGTGCTGGTCGATACTGATGTCGATAACCGCATCGATATGCAAGCACTCAAGTCTGAATATGCCAAGCTAACTAAACAAAACATTATCCCCATGGCAATAATTGGTATTGCCGGTACCACCGAAACTGGACACGTCGATCCCCTCAATGACATGGCCGATTTTGCTGCCGAAGTTGGTTGTCATTTTCACGTTGATGCTGCCTGGGGTGGGCCGACACTATTTTCGCAAACCCACAGGTATTTGTTAAAGGGGATTGAACGTGCCGATTCTGTTACCATCGATGCTCATAAGCAACTTTATGTGCCGATGGGCGCCGGGATGGTTCTGTTTAAAGATCCGACCGCACTTTCAGCCATCGAGCACCATGCTAACTATATTCTTCGCCATGGATCTAAAGACCTGGGTAGTCATACCCTTGAAGGATCCCGTCCCGGCAAGGCGATGCTGGTTCATGCTGGTTTATCGATTATTGGTCGTAAAGGGTATGAGTTGCTGATCGATCTTGGGATTGAAAGGGCACAGCACTTTGCGCAACTGATAAAGGAGCACAAAAATTTTGAGCTGATAACTGCTCCAGAATTGAATATCCTCACCTACCGCTATAATCCCGATTGGTTGCAGCAGCAGATGGGACGATTGGATGGCAGTAAGCTTGATCAGGTCAATCAACTTTTGGATCAAATAATCCAGGAAGTACAAAAACGGCAACGGGAAGCGGGTAAAACGTTTGTTTCCCGGACCAGACTGCGGTCGGCCCGATATCCAAGCGACCAGATTTCGGTATTTCGGTCGGTACTGGCTAATCCCCTTACAACTGATGAGATCCTGGCAGGTGTCCTTGAGGAACAATGTGCCATCGTTAAGGATACTGAGGTGCAAAATCTTATCGATAAGATTAAACAGGTGGTTTTATGACCCTGGAGACACCTTGTATCTACACGGCGAAATATTTGGTTACCGGTAACGCTCCACCACTCGAGGCTGGGGCGTTTTTGGTTAATGGCGGTAAAATAGTAGAGCTTGGGTCAATCGCCGCACTCAAGGGCGGTCACTCTGGCATTAAAGTTGTCGATTTTGGTGACACCATCTTGACGCCGTTACTTGTTAATGCCCATACCCATCTGGAGTTGACCAATTTCCCCCAGTGGGCAGCAACTGCTGGAGAAGGGGAGACCCCCGCAAGTTTTGTCGACTGGATTGTGCGGATGATTCGGGTTAAACGGAAATTGACTGCCGAGGACTATCGGGATTCGTTGTTGCACGGGATTAATCAGTCTATTGCTGCCGGTACCGGTGCCGTAGGTGACATCATTGCTCATCATGGCGCCCGTAATCAATATTGTGATTCGTCATTGTTGGGTACCTTGTTTCTCGAAACGCTGGGGCAGGATCCGGAGCTAATATGCCGGTTGAAAGAGGGGTTGGCGCAGGCACTACAGGATGAAGTTTGTGGCTTGATCAAGTTGGGAGTTTCTCCCCATTCGCCCTATACAATCAGCAAAGACTATCTGGCAAGTATTTACCGCAAATGTCGTGAGCTGAAGTTACGTTGCTCGACCCATCTGGCAGAATCTGCCGACGAAGTTGAATTTGTTGAGCATGGTCGCGGCAATATAGCCAGCCACCTTTATCCCTATATCGGTTGGGAAAGTTATGTACCACAGGCAACCGGTTTACGTCCGGTTGAGTACTTATTGCAACAAGGTGGTTTGTTTCCCGAAAACTTGTTGGTTCATGGTGTGCACTTAAATCAGGCCGAAATTGAACTGCTGGCGCAAAAGCAGATGTCACTGGTATTGTGTCCCCGCTCAAATGCGCTGCTTAATGTTGGCACGGCACCCGCCGGCAAATTACTTCAAGCTGGGGTGAAGCTGTCACTTGGAACCGATAGCTTAGCCAGTTGTGATAGTTTGTCGATATGGGACGAAATGGCTTTTGCCCACACATGGTTTGCTGGTGAGCTTGATGCCCCAACCCTATTTACCCTGGCAACAAGTGGCGGGGCTGAGGCGTTAGGTTTGCAAACTGAAATTGGTTCACTGGCACCAGGTAAGGTTGCCAGTTTCCAAGTATTGCAACCGCAGACAACTGTTGCGCCCAATGAAATTTTCGACTATTTTGTCTCGTCCCCTTGCAGTGCCGATATTAAACATGTATATCTTCAGGGAATCTTGCAGTAGCAAGTCCACCATTTAATTTAAAGTTATTGGTATTATTTATGGGAATCAAAATTATCGCCACCAATAAAAAGGCGTACCACGAATATTTTATTGATGACACTTTTGAGGCAGGTATTGTCTTGACTGGCACCGAGGTTAAGTCGATTCGTGACGGCAAGGTTAATTTAAAGGAGTCATTCTGCCGAATTAAAAATGGTGAAGTGTTCATCAACAATATGAATATTGCCGTTTACGAATTTGGTAATCGCGAAAATCATGATCCCACCAGGATGCGTAAGCTTTTGCTCCACCATGTTGAAATTGATAAGTTGATTCGCTTGACCGAGCAAAAGGGATTGGCAATGGTGCCGACCAAAATCTATTTTAAAAATAATTATGTTAAATTAGAAATTGGAGTCGGACAAGGTAAAAAACTGCACGATAAACGCCAGACTTTAAAGAGTAAAGAGGCCGACCGGGAAATGGCAAAAGCGCTAAAGAACTCTCAGCACTAAGTGGTCAGTCAGGTATCATCCAGAGTGAAACGGTTACAAATTTAAGGTTCAACAGATTGGTGGATTTTTTAAAGAAAATATGCAATAATATTATTTAACCATTCAAGAAATAACAATAATTTAAGAATGGGGGTGTCAAGGTTTCGACGGGGGACGGAAACGAAGTGCCGCATGCCGGAGTGGGCTGGCTCCGTAACAAGCCCAACTTAACTAAACGCAGATACTGACGTTAGTTACGCACTAGCAGCTTAATGTTGCTACGTCTTGTCATTCATTGCTTGTGTGGGTGGCCGGACGTTAATTTAGCAAGCTAGTTTCAGCGAATGTCTGTGGCGCCGAAGCGAATTTAAAGCAGACTCGCCCGCTGGATATCCTGTTTGTGGGAGCTGCATCGGGTTAATTTAAATCACAAACTACGCATGTAGAAGCCTTACGTGGAAAGCTTTCGGACGCGGGTTCGATTCCCGCCACCTCCACCATTGGATAGAAAGGGTCAGTTCCCCGGAACTGGCCTTTTCTTATTTGTTTTTAGGGTGTTGCAATTAATTGCACGGCGGTTGAGTGAGACATTAGATTGTCTGCTGCACTGCACTTAAACTACACTCAAAAGTACAGTTATGGATCAGGTACTACTGGTCGGCATATGAATACAACGTTCATAGCTCCCAAGGGACGTTCTTTCCCGCTTCGTGCAATCAATTTCACAGACCAACTTGACTTGATCTGGCAGACACTGTTGGGCCAAGTTCTGCTTGAGTTACTGATCATCAACGGCTTCCATTCAAAACTTACTACTTTTGCGAAGGAACTGGAATCCCTCGTAACCCCCTGTGTCAGGATAGTTGTCGCCTCTAACTGAACTCCAAAAAAGATATTGGGGGCAGCCTGGAGGAACATGTATTCTAAAGCTTATCGTGCCATTGTGGTTCAAAAGGCGACTGGTCCCAATGCTCCTACTCTTGAAGCCCTGGCTGAAGAGTTCGATGCCTCCCTTGCATCCATTTACAGATGGGTGAAAGCCGCCGCAACCTTAGAGCTTGAGCCCGATGTTCCGGATGTTGAACCCATTCCCCTGTCAAAGCCGATCAAGATGAAACGACCACAGGACTGGAGTCCCGAAGAGAAACTGGCAGCTGTGCTTGAAGCAGTGCCGTTAACCGATGCAGAGATGGGCGCATTTTTGCGCAACAAAGGTTTGCATGAAGCCCATTTACAGCAGTGGCGCGAACAGATGCTTTCCGGGTTGAAGCCTGTTCCGGTGCGAAACAAAAAGAATGCTTCAGAAAGTAAACGCGTTCGGGAACTGGAAAAGGATCTCAGGCGTAAAGAAAAAGCTCTGGCTGAAACAGCGGTCCTGCTGGTTCTCAAAAAAAAAGCCCAGGAAATCTGGGGGGACGAGGGCGACGACACGGACAGTTAGAGCGGCAACGGGTTCTTGAATTGATCGATGATGCTGTTACTCAAGGTTCCAGACTGAATCCGGCCGCCCAAGTCTTGGGACTGACGGTTCGCACTGTACAGCGCTGGAGGCTTCAATCAGGAGGAAATGATAGACGACATGGTCCCCTGACAAGACCAGCAAACAAACTGACACCCGCCGAGCGGCAGCAGGTCTTATCGGTGGCCAATTCGCCAACGTATCGGGAACTGTCTCCGAAGCAGATCGTTCCTCGCTTAGCCGATCAAGGCAGGTACATTGCCTCGGAATCGACCTTTTACCGGATCTTGCGAGAGACGAACCAACTGACCCATCGGCAACAGAGTCGTCCGGCAACTCACCGTCGCCCAAAAGAGAAAATCGCAACCGGACCCTGTCAGGTCTGGTCTTGGGATATTACTTATTTACGCTCCACGATCAGAGGCCAGTTCTTTTATCTCTACATGATTCTGGATGTCTGGAGCCGCAAGATCATTGCCGCGACTGTTTTCTCCAAAGAGTGTGGCCAGAACAGCGCATTACTCTTTGTCGAAGCGTTCCATCAGCACGGTGTTGATCCGAACAGCTTAACCCTGCACTCCGACAATGGCAGTCCGATGAAAGGCTCGACCATGCTCGCAACGCTCCAGCGGCTCGGGGTCGTTCCGTCATTCAGTCGCCCCGGAGTCAGCAACGACAATCCGTTCTCCGAGTCGTTGTTCAGAACCATGAAGTATCGACCGGAATATCCATCTCGGCCGTTTGCTACAGAACTGGAGGCTCAGAAGTGGGTCGATTCCTTCGTTCACTGGTACAACACTGAGCACCTGCACAGCGAGATCCGCTTCGTCACACCAAATGATCGACACTATGGTAAAGACATTGCCAAGCTCAACAAGCGCAAGGCCATTTACGAGCAGGCTCGAAAGAAGAATCCTGAGCGGT
>DAOWKG010000231.1 GCA_030639985.1 Desulfuromonadaceae bacterium | reverse complement strand
TCGATTAATATGAACTACTTGGAGTTCCGTTCGGTAGCTGTATTTATCGCGTTGACTTTTTCTTGTTATGCCCATGTGCGCCGAAATCAAGGGGCGAAACTGGCGTTGTCACGTGGGATTGCCCATCGTTCGTTTGTATTATTGATCGTTGGTAGCTATCTGATTTTATTGGGGGTAGTTGGAGAAGGTTTACGTTATTTCAACGTTGCCAACGCTAAAATGTTTTTTTATGTGGTATTGATGGTTGGCAGTTTGGGGCTTGCGGCCGTTTTTTTGTCGGAAAAATTGCGCCGTAAGTTGAAGGTTGTTATTCACAAGAATTTTTATCAAAGCAAGTACGATTACCGGGAACAGTGGCAAAACTTTGCTGATTGTGTTGCTGCCGGGACAACAGTGGTAGAAATTCAGACCTCGATTCTCGATCTATTTTGTGATTCATTAGCATGTAAAGGGGGGGCATTTTATCTCTACGATTATGAATCGAACAGTTATTTATATACCGCTTCATTTAACTTTAGACGTGATTGGCGGCCATTTTTACCCACCGACCCCCTTATTGTTGAACTTAAACAAAAAAACTGGATTATCAATCTAAAAACAAGACTTTATGACTTGGACGATTCGTTAATTGAATCGATCGTTAATTTTGGCGCTTTTATGGTTGTACCGCTTTTCTTTGATGATGAACTGGCTGGATTCATTGTCTTAGGGGAGCAGATTAATCCGGATGAAGAACTGACTTATGAAGATTATGATCTCCTGCGGATGTTGGCACGTCAGGCGATTGCAACGGTGCAGGGGTTGCGTCTGTCGGAGCAATTATCGACCACCCGCGAATTGGCAGCAATTGGTAAAGTATCAACTTTTGTACTGCACGATTTAAAAAATCAAGTTTCTGGACTGTCCTTGATGCTCGATAATGCCAGGGAATATATTGAAGATCCCGAGTTCCAAGCTGACATGTTGGAAACGGTTGGTAATACCGTTACTAATATGAAGGGTTTGATTGCCCGGTTGAAAAACATTAAGGAGAAGCCGGAACTGGTTATTGCTTCGGTCGATCTACATGCAATCGTACAGGATGCGGTTGGAACCGCAGGTGCAAATGTAAAAATGTCTGGTGAACCGTTACAGATCGCTGTAGATGAGGAAGAAATCTATAAAGTAGTGCTTAACTTGCTGGTTAATGCAGTGGAGGCAACTGGGACTGGATTGCCGGTAGAGGTCAGTTATGGTCAACGTAATGATTTCGCTTTTATCGAAGTCAAAGATTTTGGTTCCGGGATGAGCACCGATTTTATTGAAGAACGCTTGTTCAGGCCATTTGAAACCACCAAAAAACATGGCTTTGGTATCGGTCTTTATCAATGTCGGCAAATTGTGACTGCTCACGGTGGAGATATCAATGTAGTAAGCCAAGAAGGACAGGGTACCACCTTTACTGTGTTGCTGCCATTAGCATCCAGCCTTACATAGCTTACATAGGGGATATGATGGAAAAAATATTGATTGTTGATGATAGTGGTGAAATCAGAAAACAACTGAAGTGGGGTTTGGGAAAACAGTACCGTACCCTGTTGGCAGAATCTGTGGATGAAGCGCTTAAGTTGTTTGCCAAACATACTCCTAAGGTTGTTACCCTTGATCTGGGCTTGCCGCCCGATATTGATGGCGCATCAGAAGGGTTACGCTGTTTACAGCAGATGCTTGAATTGCAGCCTAATTGTAAGGTTATTGTCCTCTCTGGTAATGAAGATCACGCCAATGCCTTAGCTGCCGTCGATATGGGCGCTTACGATTATTATCATAAGCCAATTGATCTGGATGAATTGAAAATTATTCTCGCCCGTGCTTTCCATGTCGCTGGTTTGGAAGAAGAAAACCGACGCCTGCAACTTTCTGCTGGTGGGGATCCTGAAAGTGGCTATAGCGGTATCTTTGGGCAGTGTCCGCAGATGCAAAAGGTTTTTGCGACGATAAAAAAAGTTGCTTCTATCGATGTACCGATCCTTATCTTGGGTGGTAGTGGTACCGGTAAGGAAGTTGTTGCCCAAGCGATTCATAATCGAGGAATTCGTAAGGATGGAAATTTTGTCGCAATAAATTGTGGTGCTATCCCCGAAAGCTTGCTTGAAAGTGAACTGTTTGGGCATGAAAAAGGGGCCTTTACCGGAGCGCAGAATCGGGTGCTGGGAAAAGTTGAATACGCTGACGGCGGTACCCTTTTCCTCGATGAGATCGGTGAGATGGCACCTTTATTACAGGTTAAATTGCTCCGTTTTCTGCAGGAAAAGATAATTCAACGGGTTGGTGGACGGGAAGATATCCCCGTAGATACCAGAATTGTTGCTGCTACCAATGTCGATATCCAGGAGTCAATAAAATCGGGTAAATTCCGGGAAGATCTTTATTATCGAATCGGGGTAATTACTATTGATTTACCGCCGTTGCGTGAACGTGGCGAAGATATAGAATTGTTAGCTAATATATTTTTGCGGCGCTTTGGACACGAATTTGGTCAAAAAGTCAGGGGTTTCAGTGCTGCTGCCCTTAAATGGTTACAGGAATATGAGTGGCCGGGAAATGTGCGGGAATTAGAAAACAAAATTAAACGGGCAGTGGTAATGACCGATAGTCCGATCATCGAAGCCGTTGATTTGGGGTTTGAAGATTTGTCACAAGAACCATTGTCTGGCGCAGTTGAATCACCGCTGGTACCACAAGATGGAAGCAAAAGCCTCAGTTTTTCCGGAACGACGCTGAAGCAAGCCCGGCATGAAGTTGAGCATGTTTTATTGCAACAGGCACTTGAAGTGTCACAGGGGAATATTCTTAAAGCTGCAGCTCAACTAGGCGTGAGCCGACCGACACTTTATGATTTGCTTAAAAAGCATGGTTTGCATCACAATTAACTGCGGTAATGGTTCGTTACGTCTGACCGCTTAGTAGGAGTCGGTAGTGAATTGTCTGACCTCACTGGTGTAAACAATATTGGTATCTTGAGCATCGGTTGCAACAACTTTCCAGTAGTAAGTTGTGCCCGGTTCAAGATCGTAACCTTCGTAGTAATCGCTATTATTCATAGTAACAGCATAGAGTGTCGCAGTTGGAGGATCAACGGTAGCTACTGAGTGATCACCCGATGAATCGCTCCCGCCACCACCACCGCCACAGGCAGTCAGGATGCCCCCTAGTAAAATAATTGCCACTAAGCTGGTAGTTTGTAATTTGGTTTTGATTTTTGGCAGCAAATGACTGCCTGCTGTCACGAGTAAGAGGGCAGTCAGGGCAATAATAACTCCTGCAGGAACGTTTGGGGTTCCAGAGGTCGGCTGAACTGCGATGATAGCCCCGGCATTAGTTAGCTCGTCTTCGTTGGTGCCGTAAAAGAGCGTGTAGGTGACATCGTAGTTTGTCGGAGCTGTTTCCCATTGAAAGGTAACCGGTATTGGTTCCCCGGTAGCATTATTAGCCGGTCTGATTAGTGCGGGAGCCCAGGTAGTAGCAGGGGTGTCGGTATCCGAAATCAGACTGTCACCATCAGCATTGCTGACAATATTGGAATAGCTACTTTGATTATTGCTATAATCATAAGCAGTTACAGAGAAGTAATAGGTTGCCGTTTCGTCCAGCCCCGTCAATGTCGTCGTGAGGGTGTCACCAACATCTATCGGAGATGCTCCTTCGGTAGCATCGGTGCCATCGAAGGGGAGGTTGCTATTGCCCTGCTTGTAGTAAACCATATACCCGCTAACTTCAGGGGTAGGACTTGGATCCCAGGAGAGGGTTATGTCCTTGCAATATGCGCTACTTATAAAATTGACAAGAAGTAAAAAGCTAATTATAAATATTTGCGATAACTTCATTTAAGTTGTCCTTTATTATCATTCTTTTCATTTAATAACCAAAGACCGGATTGAAAAATGTCGGTATATTGGGTATTTCCGGAGCAATTGTGAATAATAACTCTTTGAAAATTATTAAGCAATGCCCTTTATTTTACAGTTCCAGCGAATATGATCTGCAGCTGTTGTTGTCAATTTTGCGGGTTCGGAAGTTTCCCAAAGGGGAATTTTTGTTTGCAGAGGGGGCAGAAGCTGATGGTTTTTATATCGTTGCTTCAGGAAAGGTGAAAATTTATAAACTCTCCCCGGACGGCAAGGAACGAATTCTCCATATTATTCAACCTGGCAACAGTTTTGCTGAGGCCGCCATTTTCGATGATGGTCGCTATCCGGCATTTGCAGAAACACTTGATGTTTCTGAACTGCTTTTTTTTCCGAAGCGGGAATTTTTTGATCTGTTGCACCAGCATACGCAGTTAGCGATTAATATGATTGCTGGTTTGTCCCGTTTCTTACGCTTATTTACGGTGCAGATAGAGGATCTTACCTTTCGGGATGTGCCAGCTCGGTTAGCTCGCTATTTGTTGGATCTTGGCGCTGAAGATACAAAATCGGTGCTACTGCCAATTTCCAAAACCCAGTTGGCATCAAATCTGGGTACGACCAGCGAAACCCTGTCGCGAACTTTCCGTAAATTATCTGATGATGAAATTATAGTGGTTAAGGGTAAGCACATTGAACTTCTTGATGTCGATCGACTGTTTGATCTGGCTGAAAGCTATAAGGAGACTTGAAAATCGGCACCTTAAATCTTACATCTTTAACCAAAAAAGAAAAAAAAGATTTGCAGATACTGGCTCTTTTTACTTCGGTTTATTGCCGTGATCACCATGTTGGAGAACGGAAATCACTTTCTCGATTGCCGCAACAATTAGTTGTGCTGGAGCGCTATGTTTGCTGTCCCGATTGCCTTGATTTTCTTGAATATGCAATTGAGCGGCGATTGCAGTGCCCCGTGGAAGAAGATCCTAATTGTAAACACTGCCAGATCCATTGTTATCGATCTGGGCACCGGGAAAAAGTGCGTGAAATAATGCGCTATTCAGGCAAGACATTGATTAAACGTGGGCGTCTCGATTTGCTTTGGCATTATTTTTTTTAACGACCCAGCGGTGGCAGGTAAATTTTTTCTTGAGGATTAATTAAACTTCTGCTAGCTTATCCTAATAAGTGTACTATTATTAATTGGCGAAGGAGAATGAACAATGCGTATTCTAGTAGTTGAAGATGAAAAAAAGGTTTCATCCTTTATTCAGCGGGGGCTTGAAGAGGAAGGTTTTACGGTCGAAGTCGCTTTTGATGGTGAGGAAGGGGTGAAAAAGGCAGAATCGCAAACTTTTGAGCTGATTTTGATGGATGTCATGTTGCCAAAAATGGATGGTTTGGCGGCAATTAAATCTCTGCGCGAAAAAGGTATTCAAGTTCCGGTTCTGTGTCTTACCGCCCGTGATTCAATCGATGATAAGGTCGCCGGTTTTGATATTGGTGCCGACGATTATCTTGCTAAACCGTTTGCTTTTGTCGAACTGGTAGCACGCTGTCGGGCGTTGATTCGTCGTGGTTCTAATGATCGTGGCGCCGAAATATCTTTTGCCGACGTTAAACTTGATCCTGTGGCTCATAAAGTTTGGCGCGCAGGGGAGGAAATTGTCCTCACTTCAAAAGAGTATGCGTTGATGGAGTATTTTATGCGCAACCCGAATCGAGTGCTTACTCGCCAGATGATTGCCGAAAATGTATGGGATTATACCTTTGATTCATTTACAAACATAATTGATGTTTATGTGAATTATCTGCGCAATAAGATTGACCAGAAGTTTGACAAGAAATTGATTCACACTGTCCGTGGGGCAGGGTATGCGTTGAAGGAATCTTGATGATTTTTTTATTTCCTGGACATGCCTCGGTATGTGGCTAGGGAATGGTTAAATACTTAAGTAAAAGGGACTGTATCCGCATGGTTACAGTCCCTTTTTTTAGGTTCAATCTATATCGTTGTAATGAGTGTAAATATCCTTCTTACTATTTCTCAAAGCGAACAATTCTACTGAAATCTGCCACTTTTAAACTGGCACCACCTACCAATGCGCCGTCGATATCTTCCTGTTGCATTAAACCTGCAACATTATCAGGCTTAACACTGCCACCGTAGATAATCCTGGTTTGTGCCGCAATTTCGGAATTATAGATTTGTTGTAATAAATTACGGATAAAACGATGTGCTTCCTGAGCTTGATCGTTAGTTGCCGTTTTGCCGGTACCGATGGCCCAGACCGGTTCGTAGGCGATGACCATGGGAGCCATTTGTGCGGCGCTGAGGTTTCCCAGCCCCCCTTTTAATTGCGTCCTCAAAACCTCTTGCATTTGATCATTTTGACGTTGTTGCAAGGTCTCACCAATGCACAGAATTGGTTTAAGTCCGGTGGTAATAACTTTTAACAACTTTTGATTGATGAAAGCGTCGGTTTCGTTGAGCAACTGCCGGCGCTCAGAGTGACCGACAATTACATAATTACAACCGGCATCCTGGAGAAAATCTGGAGATACTTCGCCAGTAAAGGCACCACTGGTTTCGGGAAAGCAATTTTGTGCCGCTAACTGAATCGATGATCCTTTTAGCGTTTCTGCAACTGCTGAAAGTGCTGTGAATACCGGGGCAATGACCACATCTATGTCATCAATATCGCTAAGGTCGGCTACCAGTTGGGTAGCAAGTTCACATGACTCGGAGATAGTTTTGTGCAGTTTCCAGTTGCCAGCAATAATCGGTTTACGCATTTTTGTTTCCTTCGCTATTTGTCTGTTAGGGCAACAATCCCGGGGAGTGCTTTGCCTTCCAGAAACTCCAGTGAGGCACCACCGCCGGTGGAAATATGGGTCATCTGCTCCTGTAGATGGGATTGGTTGACGGCTGCCACCGAATCGCCACCGCCGATGATTGACAGGCAGTCAGATTCAGCCAGAGCTTTGGCAATGCCGAAAGTCCCCTTGGCACACTTTGCAAACTCAAAAAGTCTTTGGAATTTATG
>DAOWKG010000323.1 GCA_030639985.1 Desulfuromonadaceae bacterium | reverse complement strand
TTTCCACTAAAATATTTTTTGATATTGCAGTATTCAGGACCAGGCACATATTATGTGCCTGGTCTTTCTGTTTGATGGTGTTGCATTCTTGATTATCGATGACTCACCCTGTTCTGTTTAGAGGAAAATGATGAAAGCAACTGTCCTTATTCCCGCTGCTGGAACCGGTCGCCGGATGGGTGGAACTGTCAGCAAGCAGTATCTTGAACTTGTTGGTAAGCCGATCTTGGCTCACACCTTGACCTTGTTTGAAAATCATCCCCAAGTTGAAAATATTTATTTGATTGTCCCTTGTGGCGATATTGACTACTGCCAGGAACAGATAGTCGAGCGCTATGGCTTCAGTAAGGTGCAGCGGATTGTTGCTGGTGGTGCTGAGCGGCAGGATTCGGTTCGAAATGGCTTACAAGCGTTAGTTGAAGATGGTTTTGGTCAGCCGCAGCGACCGATTTTAATTCATGATGGTGCTCGTCCGCTATTTGATAGTCGGAAATTGTCGGCGTTGATTGAGGTTGTCTGTGAAACCGGCGCTTGTACTATTGGTGTGCCGGTTAAAGATACGATCAAACAGGTCGAAAACAGCATGATTACCGCTTCTCCCGATCGCCGTTTGTTGTGGCAAGTACAGACCCCCCAGGGGTTTCAATACCAATTAATCGATAAAGCTTTTGCGCAGGCCGATGCCGATGGGTTTGTTGCTACCGATGATGCGTCACTGGTAGAACGACTGGGCCATACGGTACAAATGCTTGAAGGTGATTATCGTAATATAAAAGTGACCACTCCGGAAGATATTCTGATTGCAGTGGCACTATTGGGGAGCTTGAAATGATGCGGATTGGTCATGGTTACGATGTCCATCGACTGGTTAAAGATCGCCCTTTGATTCTGGGCGGGGTGAAAATCGATTACGAATTGGGTCTTTTGGGACATTCCGATGCCGATGTGCTACTTCATGCCATTTGTGATGCGATTCTCGGTGCTCTGGGTTTAGGTGACCTCGGCAAACATTTTCCCGATACCGATAGTGCTTTTGCTGGTATCGACAGCCGGGAATTGTTACGTGATGTTATTGTCAAGATGGCTGCTGCTGGTTATGTTTTAGGAAATTTGGACGCAACTATCATCTGTCAAAAACCGAAATTGGCAAATTATATTCCGACGATGATTGCAACTATTGCGGCCGATTGCGGGGCAGAATCGGAACAAATTAACGTTAAAGCAACCACAACTGAAAAGTTGGGGTTTTCTGGGCGTGGTGAAGGGATCGCAGCACATGCCGTAGTGTTGCTACAGTTGGATGAAAACCGCTTGGCAGCTAAACGGGCAGCAATTATTTAAAGGCTGTTTGCTACCAAGAGCACCAAGAAAAATCACTTTTTTATGGTTTTTATTTTCTTGGCGTACTTGGTGCTTTGGTGGCTAATACTTCAGGTTTAGGCACTTTTTAAGAATTTTTTTATAGAGGACATTTCATGAGCAAATCAGAGCCACTCGTTAGTTCAAACTTCATTCGTACCATTATTAGCGAAGATCTTGACAGCGGTAAGCGAGATCGGGTGGTTACCCGTTTCCCCCCTGAACCCAATGGCTACCTCCATATCGGCCATGCCAAAAGTTTTGGCCTTAATTTCAGTTTGGCAGAAGATTTTAACGGCTGCTGTCATCTTCGCTTTGACGATACCAACCCCATTAAAGAAGACGATGAATACGTCGAGGCCATCAAAGCTGATGTTCGCTGGCTTGGTTTTGATTGGGGCGAACATCTCCATTTTGCTTCCGATTATTTCGATCAGCTTTATCTCTGGGCGGTACAACTGATCAAGGCGGGAAAGGCTTATGTTGACAGTCAAAGCGCCGATCAAATGCGGGAAAATCGTGGCACACTGACCCAAGCTGGGGTCGACAGCCCCTATCGGGAGCGAAGTGTTGCCGAAAATTTAGAGTTGTTTGAACAGATGAAAAATGGTGATTTTCCTGACGGCAGTCACATCTTGCGTGCCAAAATAGATATGAGTTCGCCCAATATGAATCTTCGTGACCCCGCCATGTATCGGATTATGCACACCAATCATCACCGTACCGGAGATAAATGGTGCATTTACCCGATGTACGATTTTGCCCACGGCCAAGGTGATTCAATTGAGGGGGTGACCTACTCGATTTGTACTCTGGAATTTGAAGATCACCGCCCCCTTTACGACTGGTTCATCAAGGAACTGGACATCTTTGCCCCTCAGCAAGTTGAGTTTGCAAGATTGAACCTCAGTTACACCGTAATGAGCAAACGGAAGCTGCTGCAGCTGGTGAAAGACAACCATGTTTCGGGTTGGGATGATCCCCGCATGCCGACCTTGGTCGGTATGCGCCGCCGCGGTTATCCACCGGAGGCGATCAGAACTTTTTGTGAGCGGATCGGGGTTGGCAAAGGAGCTAGCTGGATCGAGCTATCGGTTCTCGAGGAATGTGTTCGCGAACAGCTTAATAAGACCGCTTTCCGCCGCCAAGCAGTGCTAAATCCTTTGAAGGTCACGATCACCAACTATCCGACCGATAAAGTCGAACAGCTTGATGCCCCCAACCATCCCCAACAACCAGAATTGGGAACCCGTAAGCTGCCATTTAGCTCTGAGTTGTATATTGATCGGGATGATTTTATGGAAGAACCACCAAAAAAATTCTTCCGCCTCGGTCCCGGACGGGAAGTTCGCCTCCGTAACGCCTATATCATCAAATGTGAAGAGGTGATCAAAGATGGAAATGGCGAAGTGGTTGAGCTGAAGTGTTCCGCCGATCTTGATACTTTGGGGAAAAATCCGGTTGGCCGTAAGGTCAAAGGGATTATCCACTGGGTTTCAGCAGGACAGGCAAAAAAAGTCGAAGTGCGGTTGTATGATCGCTTGTTTAATCAGGAGAATCCCGATAAAGCGACAAACTACCTTGATGCCCTCAATCCCGAATCGATAACCATGACTACTGCTTTAGTTGAGCCAGAACTGCTGCATGCAGCACCGGGTACGACCATTCAGTTTGAGCGGGTTGGATATTTTACCGTTGATAGTAAAGATTCACAGTTGCAACATCCGGTATTTAACCGGACCGTGACATTACGGGATGCCTGGGCAAAATTGAAATAACAGAACCTATTTTTGCCACAGACTGACACGGACAATTGCAGGACAAAAGAGATCCTGTCTGTGTGTGTCTGTGGCTAGGATTTGAATTAGCTGGAGTGAAGTAGTTAACCAGTTAAAATAATTTTTTCTCGGAGTTTCATTATGAGTTTACGCGTTTACAATACGATGAGTGGCAAAAAAGAAGAATTTAAACCACTGGTGCCGGGCAAGGTTGGGATGTATGTCTGTGGTGTTACCGTTTACGATTATTGCCATATCGGCCATGCTCGAGCCAATATCGTTTTTGATATTATCTATCGTTACCTGCAGTTTGCCGGTTATGAAACTACCTATGTCCGCAATTATACCGATGTTGATGATAAAATTATCAATCGAGCCAACGAACGGAATATCTCGAGCCACGATCTGGCCGAAGAATTTATTGTCGCGTTTGATGAAGATATGGCGTCGCTGGGATTGGTTCGGCCAACCCATGAACCTCGGGCAACCGATTATATCCCGCAGATTATTGCAATCACCGAAAAACTTATAGCCAATGGAATGGCTTATGAAGCTTCCGGGGATGTTTACTACAGCGTCGACAAGTTTCCTAACTATCTGCAACTTTCCAAGCGTAATATGGAAGAAATGCAGGCGGGAGCACGGGTTGCTCCGGGGGAACTGAAACAGAATCCGATGGATTTTGCCCTCTGGAAAGCAGCTAAACCGGGCGAACCGAGCTGGCAATCCCCCTGGGGGGAAGGACGACCCGGATGGCATATCGAATGTTCAGCCATGAGTTCATCATTGCTGGGAGACAGTTTTGATATCCATGGTGGCGGCCGTGATTTGATTTTCCCCCATCATGAGAATGAAATCGCCCAGAGTGAAGGTGCTAGTGGAAAAACCTTTGTTAAGTATTGGCTCCACAACGGTTTTGTGAATGTCGATCAGGAAAAAATGAGCAAGTCGCTTGGCAACTTTTTCACTATTCGGGATATTCTTAAAACCTACGATGCCGAAGTAGTTCGCTTTTTTATCCTGTCGGCACATTATCGTTCTCCGATCGATTTCTCTGACCAAAATCTGACCGAAGCCCAAAGTGGCTTGAAGCGTTTTTACGAAGCGTTTGAGGCCGCAGCCGCGGCAATCACCGGGATTGATTTGACTGGTGTCAGTAGCGACGAAGGGGCAAAAGTAGAAGAAAAATTTGTTGCGGCAATGGGTGACGATTTTAATACCGCCCTGGCAATTGCCCACTTGTTTGATGGCGTTCGTACCATAAACCGTCTAGTTTCCACCAAAAAGTTCCGTAAAAAGACCGATTTAGTTGCTCAAGTAGCTGATCTGCAGCAGACAATTTACCGCTTGGGTGAGGTTATTGGCCTATTTCGTTCAGAGCCAACCGCATGGCTAGAAAAGGTCAAATTGACGGGGTTGGCAAAATTATCGATTACTGCCGATGAAATCGAAGCGATGATTGCGCAACGACTACAAGCACGGCAGGAAAAAGATTTTGCTCGTAGTGATGAAATTCGATCCGATCTTGAAAGCAAAGGAATTTTGTTGCTAGATAGTCGGGACGGGACAAATTGGCGTTTGGTGTAGAATTTACGCTGCTTTATGCACTGTTCAGGAGCGCTTAAAAACATTTGCCCTGAAATCATGTGGAAATGTCAATTGACATAAGCGGCACTTCGGTGTAGAAGACGTATGCATATTTTACTTATGAAGTATAATAGTTCAGATAATGGAGATGATTGATGAAAAATCTAGCATTTGTAGTTCTGGCTGTCGTGTTTTCTTTTATTCCCGTTTTTCTGGCTCAGCAAAATGGGATCAAAGCTCCTATTGTCAAGGTGGAAGTACTTGAAGAAGGTGTTTACAAGTACGAAGGTGACTCCAAAGGGTCGGTCTATTTTGATCATAACATGCACATAGAGGCTCTTGATGAGGATTGCTCAAGTTGTCACGAAGGTGAGCCAGCTAAGATTGAGATCACCGATATGTCCAGTGGTCACGGAGCTTGTAGTGCTTGTCACGATGAAGTTGATGATATGGATGCGTGTAGTAGCTGTCACAGCAAGTAGTTAATTGCACCAAGATTTTTGTTAAATTTTAAAAAGGCGGTCGGCTGAAAAAGCTGACCGCCTTTTTTTGTGTTTTTGATTTGCTTTTGAATTGCCCCATCCCGTGTGACGCTGTCGGAGTGGAACGGCTGATTTGAGAAAAAGAGCGGCAAATGTTTGAGCGTAGCGAGTTTTTGCCGCTCCTCAAAGCAGTGGTGGAATGGAGGGACCCCGCGATAGGCGGGCAAGGAGGTCGGGCGTATTTCTTTGCTTCGTTTCTTTGGACGCACAAAGAAATGAAGGCGACGAGCGGGGGCGCAACCCTGCGGTCTTGAACTTGACCTTGTTAACCAACAAACCACAACCGTCGGTTTTCGGACTGACAGCCGACTTCATTTTCTTTGATCGCAAAGAAAACACAAGCAAAAGAAACTCTTTTTTATTTCTTTCGCAAGATTCTCTACGTCATTTTAATAGTGGATTTTACGAATTAGATATCTGCTTTGTTGTAACGCTTCGATATTGTTACGGGCATGAAGAACGTAGTAGTAGGTTAGATTGGTTGGGCGATGTTGCGCCTAACGAGACGTAAACGTCTCTAATGGCGGAAAAGCAAATCTAAGAACTAAAAAGCCCCTCCTGAATACAGGAAGGGCTTTTTAGTTGGGACTATGTAGCTATTGCTTAGTGGAAATATTTAGCATTTATATACAGGTGCACAGCGATACTTGCAGCATACCCTAGAGCAATTGCCCAGCTCCATTTGAGGTGAGCACCAAAGGTGTAGACACCACGGGCAGAACCCATCAGGGCAACACCGGCAGCAGAACCGATGGATAACATACTGCCACCAACTCCGGCAGTTAATGTGACCAATAGCCACTGACCGTGAGACATGTGGGGATCCATGGTCAGGACTGCGAACATGACTGGGATGTTGTCGACGATAGCTGATAGGAAACCAACCAGAACGTTAGCACCAGTATGCCCTAAGCCGACGTACATGGCTTCGGATGCCATGGCCAGGTAGCCGAATTGACCGAGACCACCAACACAAAGAATGACACCGTAGAAAAACAGCAGGGTGTCCCACTCGGCACGGGCAATTTTACGGAATAGGTCAAACCCTGGAGCCGTACCATGACCATGCTCTGAAGGGGCTTCGTGTTCATCAGGGTTGTGTCCGGTTATATCAAGGGGTAGATCGCCGGTACCTGGACGATGTTCTTTTTTCTTCAACCAGTAACCAAAGAAGCCGAGGTAGCCAAGGCCAAGCATCATCCCGGTTGCAGGTGGCAAGTGGAGAAAGTTGTGGAATGAAACGGCGGTAACGATGGTACAGAGAAATAGAAACATGACCCGTTTGGCACCGAGTTTCATTGTGATTGTTTCATCTGATGCTTCCGGGCGCTCTTTAGAAACTGTCAGGCTCATAATGATTGCTGGGATCAACCAGTTGATCACTGAGGGGAAGAAAATGGCAAAAAATTCAATAAATTCTACCTTGCCTTTTTGCCAGACCATCAGGGTGGTGATATCACCAAAGGGGGAGAATGCT
>DAOWKG010000273.1 GCA_030639985.1 Desulfuromonadaceae bacterium | reverse complement strand
CCTCCAACTCCGTTTGTTGCTTCAAATGTTCATCTTTAAACCCAAACAACCCTCTGATGTCTTCCAAAATCATATAGAGTGCCGGAATCAACAGCAGGATTATTCCGGTACCGAACATGATGCCGAAACCGAGTGAAATTGCCATTGGTACTAAAAACTGTGCCTGAACGCTGGTTTCGAGAATCATTGGCATCAGACCAAAGAAGGTGGTCAGTGATGTCAGGATAATGGGGCGGAAACGTCGGGTTCCGGCTGAAACAATCGCTTCATACAGTGGCATCCCTTCACGGCGATTACGATTGGCTTTATCAATCAACAGCAGGGAGTCATTGATAACTACCCCTGTCAGTGCTACCAGCCCGAACAAGCTTAACAGGCTGAGGTTGAAGCCCATGATGATATGACCCAGAACCGCTCCGATCATGCCGAACGGGATTGCGGCCATGATCAACAGTGGTTGGGTATAGCTGCGGAAGGGAATCGCCAGCAGGGTAAAGATAGCGATCAGAGCCAACTTGAAGCCACCGAGCATACTCCCCAGAGATTCTTTTCGTTCTTTTTCTTCCCCTTCCATATCCCAAGTCAGGCCGGGATAGTCAGCAACCAATTGCGGCAGTAGATTTAGCTTTAGATCGGTAATGATTTCCTGAGCATTGCCCTTTTCATTATTCACCGTTGCAGAAATATTGATGACCCGTTTCCGGTCGGTACGATTGATTTCTGAAAATCCCTGCCCTTCAATTATTTCTGCTGCTTGTAATAATGGAATCTCCTGCCCAGCAGGGGTACGGATGCGCATCGATTCAAAATTCCACAGTTCCCGGCGATTGGCGTCGGGATAGCGAACCACTACTTTGATTTCATTGCGACCGCGTTGTAGTCGCAGGGCTTCAGCGCCATGGAAGGCTGCTCGTACTTGCCGACCTAAATCGGTTGCGGTGATGCCCAGGGTACGGGCTGCCGGTTTAAGCTTTAGTTTAATCTCCCGTTTGCCCCGGGCATAGGTGTCTTCAATGTCGCTGACACCTTGGAACTCAGCCAGTGCTTCACGAATCCGCTCAGATGATTGTTCCAGAACCGCAAAATCCTGGTGTGCCAGCAAGACATCAATATTGGCTCCCATGCGCACCAGATTGGAGCGGAAGGTTAAGGAGTCGAGGCCGGGAATTTCGCCAACTTTTTTTCGCCATGCTGCCGAAATCTCCGTTGCCGGTATGCCACGGGTCTCACTTTTGGTTAGAAACATGGCAATATTGCTCATATGGGTGGCGGTGACACTGGAGCCGCCACCGGGACCATCCCCGGAAATATTGCCGCCGACGACGGTATAAACGTTACGCAGGATACTGTCTCCCGCTGGTCGTTGCGCATTATATTCGGCGACGGTTTCCATCCCTTTTTGGAGGATCATATCACTGACCCGGCTGGTTTTTTCAATGGGTACGCCACGATTCATTTGAATTGAAACCGTGATTCGGTCACCATCAACTTCGGGCATAAAGGTAAATTTGATCAGCCCATTTTTAACCACTCCAACTGTCAGGAGCAATGCGACCAGACCGATTGCCAGAGACATGTAGCGGTAATTGATATTTAACTTCAAAAGCCACAGATAGGGACCATTTATAACCCGCTGCAAGCCATCACCAAAACAACGACGCACCCGGTCAATGCGACCCAATATCCCACCATTAGTGGGCTGGGGTTTGCCGGCACTCAAATGCGCCGGTAAAACCAGTAACGATTCGAGCAGTGACATTAACAACAGGGTGATGACGATAACCGGGATTACTTGAATGAATTTACCCATCATGCCACTGACAAAAATTAGCGGCAGAAAAGCGGCAACGGTGGTCAAGATTGAAAATGTTACCGGTACTGCGACTTCGAGAACCCCGTCGATGGCAGCTTTGGCGTAAGGTTTGCCCCGTTGGCGGTGTTCGTAGATGTTTTCACCGACGACAATGGCATCATCAACGACAATTCCTAGTGCCAAGATGAAGGCAAACAGCGAGATCATATTGATGGAAACCCCAAGCCATGGCATTAGGAACAGGGTGCCAAAAAATGAAATGGGGATGCCGAGCATGACCCAACCCGCCAGCCGGATTTCGAGGAACAGGCCAAGAATTATAATGACCATTCCCAATCCCAACAGGGCATTCTTTTGCAACAGACTCATCCGGCTGTTAAAGATTTCGCTGGTGTCGTTCCAGATTGCCAGTTGCAGACTGTCGGGGAGTTTGAAACGATTTTCTTCAACGTAGGTGATAACTCGGTTAGAAATTTCGGTCGGTTTCTGCTCGCCGATGCGAAAGACTTGCACCATTGCTGCTGGTTTGCCGTCAAAGCGACCATAGGTTTCACTGTCGGCAAAACCGTCAACTACGTTGGCGATATCTCCCAGTTTTAGCTGGGTGCCATCGGGATTAGTCCGAATGATGATATCGTCATATTCTGGTCCCCAATAGCGACGCTCCATGGTGCGGAGGAGAATTTCACCACCCGCTGTCTTAATCGTTCCGCCGGGCAGATCGAGGGAGGTTAAACGGATTGCTGCGGCTACCTGATCGAGGGTAAGGTTGTAGCTTTGCAGGGTGTGCTCAGAAATTTCGATGGTGATTTCAAACGGGCGGACACCACTCAAATCAACTTGAGTAATATCGGGTAGTTCCAATAGTTCATCGCGGATTCGTTCGGCTTGTTCGCGTAGAACTTTTTCCTTGGCATCACCATAAATCACAATCGAAATGACTTCTCGACGATTGGATAGTTTACTGATTACCGGTTTCTCTGCATCTGCTGGAAAAGTGGTGATCCGATCTATTTCGCTCTTGATATCCTGTAAAACGTCATCGACATCTTCATTGGCATAGACTTCGGCCAGGACGGTTCCAAACCCTTCGTTGGCGGTCGCCTTGAGTTGTTTAATGCCATCGACAGCGGTAAGGCTCTCTTCAATTTTGACGATGATTCCCTCTTCGACCTCTTCGGGTCCGGCACCGGGATAGGCGACCGATACCGAAACTCTATCGAGAGAAACTTCTGGAAATATTTCCTGCTTGATGCTGGGAGCCATCACAAAGCCACCAATAACCAGAACCAGCATCAACAGGTTGGCGGCCACATGGTTCTTGGCCATCCATTTGACTGCTCCGTTCATGGTTGGTTCTCCTGTAGCACTGGTCTGAGTAAGGTGCCGTCGGTAGCACCAGAGATGGTTGTCAACACAAGTTTTTCGCCTGCTTGCACGCCACCCT
>DAOWKG010000205.1 GCA_030639985.1 Desulfuromonadaceae bacterium | reverse complement strand
ACTGGATGGATAGCACTGGGGGTTGCTTTTGCGGTGGTTACACTTGTCAGTGTGACGTTGTCCAGTCTTTTGGAGAAGAAAATCAAGCTCAGTGAAAATGCCAGTATGAGTATCAGCGTTGTTATTGTCTTTTCTGTGACTTTGGGAACGGCATATCTATTCTGGGGCAGCCTGTTTAAATTCTTCAGTTAAGTTTGATTTGTGCTGCGTACGATTCATTTTTTTTGATGGTGGTACCCATGTGGCACCTAAAAACAAAAAGCACCTAGCGAATAAACGCTAAGTGCTTGAATTTTCTGGTGCCCAGAGACAGAATCGAACTGCCGACACGAGGATTTTCAGTCCTCTGCTCTACCGACTGAGCTATCTGGGCGAATCGAATCCCGTTTATAGCTAAAGGGCAGAGGATAGTCAAGGAAAAATAGCGCTGTTGGTAGAGATGCTTTTTGCTTGCACCGTCTTGCCGGCTTGTGTACTCTCGGGCAACAAAAAAAGGGAATAGATATGTTTTTTAGCGCTTCTTACTTTAATAGCTTCTTTTGGTTTTTTGGCTTTTTTCAGCCGTCTGCCCAAGGGGAACGTGTGTAAGGAGTTTTAAAACTTCAGGCAACACAAACCATGGCGGAACGGCTGACAGTTCTCCCATGGTTTTTCTTTTTTACACTGATGAAAATGAGACCGTTGGGAAGCCTGACGGTCTTTTGCCGTTTCTTTCGCAGCGCGAAGAAGGAGAGCAAAATGATTATTGTAATGAAAAAAGGGGCAGAGAAGTCGGATCTTGCGGCGGTTGAAAAGAAAATCGTTGAATTAGGTTATACCCCTCACGTTATCTATGGTGAAACCCGCAATGTTATCGGTGCGGTTGGTGATGAGCAGGGGAAGGAAAAGCTGCAGGCGCTGCAGTTGATGCCCGGGGTGGAAAACGTAGTGCCAATCCTCAAACCGTATAAACTGGCTAGCCGTGAGGTACAGCCGCAGCCGAGTGAAATTGAAATAGTGCCAGGCCTGACTATCGGTGGTAAGGAATTTGTCGTGATGGCAGGTCCTTGTGCCGTTGAAAGCCGGGAGCAAATTTGTGAAACAGCAGTTGCGGTAAAAAGGGCTGGTGCTAGAATGTTGCGTGGCGGTGCTTACAAACCACGCACTAGTCCATACTCTTTTCAGGGGATGGAAGAAGATGGTCTGAAACTGTTAGCTGAGGCACGTGAGTTGACCGGGTTGCCGGTTGTTACCGAGGTGGTCAATCCTCGTGATGTCGAACTGGTAGCCAAATATGCCGACGTCATGCAGGTTGGGGCTCGGAATATCCAAAACTTTGCCTTGTTAAAAATGCTTGGTCAGATTGATAAGCCGATTTTGCTCAAGCGGGGTATGTCGACTACTATTCAGGAATTTTTGATGAGCGCTGAATACGTTCTTGCTGAAGGTAATCGCCGGGTGATTCTATGTGAACGTGGGATTCGTACCTTTGAAACAGCAACTCGCAATACCCTCGATATCTCCGCTGTTCCGGTACTGAAACAACAAACCCACTTGCCGGTCATTATTGACCCCTCCCACGCTACCGGCCACGCATCATTGATCGCGCCGATGTCTTATGCCGCTGCCGCTGCCGGGGCTGATGGGTTGATTGTCGAAGTCCATCCTTGTCCCGAAAAAGCTGCCAGCGATGGTCCTCAATCGTTGCGCCCCGATGATTTTCAGGTAATGATGGATAAATTGCGCCAGTTTGCCAAGGTTGCAGATCGCGATATGGCATAGAAGGAAATTATGTATTTTGTTCCCCTGACACAATTGGAAAGTGTCGAACTGTTGATTCATTGCCTTAAGGCCGCTGCTGGCGAAGCTGATTGTACCATGTGTCCAGCGCGTAAGGTTTGTATGCAGCAATGTTTGACGCTTGCTGGTTCGATTGAAAAAATGCTCCTGACCGGAGCTATGCCACAGCTTACTGATAATGAAAATGGTGAGATAGAATCTGAACCTGTTCCTCTGCCAGATGATGATCCTCCGCCTCCCACGGGTGGAACTTCAGGTCGGGGTGGACTTAGGGTCGTTAAGTGATGGTTGTGGCGAGTGCAGGTATTTATACCGAAGATTGGAAATGAAATGACCGATAGCGTTTATAATTTTGGTGCCGGGCCAGCGATGTTGCCGCCACCAGTGATGGCAAAAATTCAGGAAGAGTGGCTCGATTTTCAGGGGATGGGTGTTTCGCTTATCGAAATAAGCCATCGATCCAAAGAATTTGTCGCAATTCTTGAGGAGGTGCAAACGCTGTTTCGTGAATTGACCGGTTTACCACAAAATTATCGGATTCTATTTGTCCATGGTGGTGCCCGGATGCAGTTTTCAGCAGTGCCATTAAATTTTGCGGGACGAGTAGCATCGAGGAAGTGTCTCTATGTCGAAAGTGGTAACTTTGCCAAGCTGGCGGCAAAAGAGGCACAAATCTTTTGTCCGACCGAAATAATCGCCAGTAGCGCCGATTCAAACTATAGCTATATCCCAAGATTGACACCTGATAGTATCGACCAAGACGCTGCTTACCTGCATATCACTAGCAATAATACTATTTATGGAACCCGCTGGAATCAATTCCCTGAAACTGGCAGTGTCCCGTTGATTGCAGATATGACCTCGGAACTGTTGTCCAGAAAGATCGATTATAGCAAGTTTGGTGTTGTTTATGCCGGATTGCAGAAGAATCTTGGCCCCTCGGGGATGGCAATGGTGATTGTTCGGGAGGATCTGCTTGGTTATGCTGCTGAGCAAACTCCGACCCTGCTCAACTATACTCAGGGTGATAAAGATAATTCGTTAACCAATACCACCAACACCTTTGCCATCTACGTTATCAAATTGGTGCTTGAATGGCTCAAGGAGCAGGGTGGCATTGCGGCGATTGAACCGCAGAATGAAGCCAAGGCAGCGCTATTGTATCAAACGATAGATAATAGTGATTTTTATCAAGGGATTGCCCAAGAGGCTGATCGTTCAATTATGAATGTATCGTTCAAGTTGCCAAACGAAGAATTGGCTGCCAGATTTTTACAACAAGCAGAAGCCATTGGTTTGTATGCCCTTAAAGGGCATCGTAATACGGGTGGGGTTCGGGCTTCGATTTATAATCCGATGCCATTGGCCGGGGTAGAAAAACTGACGAATTTTATGGCGGAATTTGAACAGAAAAACGGCTGATGTTGTCAGAAAACTTTACACTATAGGGTCGGGCGAACATTTTGCCCGCCCTTTTTTTGTAATCTTTTCCGACAAAATGGGGCATGAAGCATAGTTCGGGTTTTACCGGTTTGCTCTGGCTCCGATTAAATTTATTCGGGTAGCTGTGGCATCAAAAAGTCAGGCTAGCGGTAATGGCGCCTTGGTATATCTTTTGATGAAACTTTCCAGTTTGGTATGTTGTTCAGAGGATAATTCCTTAAAGATTAAACTGTTACGCCGTACCTGAATCAGATTGTCGTGGAGGCGATAATCTGAAATTGAATTAATGGGGAGATCGTCTACAATTAACTGGGAGTCATAGTAAAGGCTTACGTTCTTGATTTCACTACGTTTCAGCTTTTTGCCAAGATAGCGGAAAGATAGTCCACCTTCACTGATATCAACAATGTGGTATGGTAATGACTCCATCCCTTGGTTGATCAGTGCCAGCGCCCGATCCATCGCAGAGAAGCGCTGATGGTCTCTGGCGGGGCTGTATTGAATACGACTTTCCATTTGTAGCTCCTTTGACGATAGCCCCATCTTCTCTTACTGCTAAATAAATTGCAATACTAAAGAGAGGCGATAGTTGAGTGGAAATCAACGGCTACATGGTTTAATCTGAGTTGTTTGAAACTCCTAAAAATTTTTATGAAGCAATAATTACACCAGAATGGCGCCGATGAAAGAATGCAACGGTAAATATTCATTTATCCTGATCCCGATGGCAATAATTTTTGTCATATTATTGTTTGTTGGCGGCCCCAGTTCTGATTCGTTACGTAGTGTTCGCTATGTCTGGGGAATGGGGCACCTGTTGTGTTTTTCTCTATGGGCATACCTTTATGTTTGTTGGCGGGCTGGACAGTCATTTTTTCGCCAGTTAGTAGAAGTTATCGTTCTGACCGTTTTACTTGGTGGTGCGACCGAATTGATTCAGTCGGGTATTGGGCGGGAAGCGTCCTGGATTGATTTGGGTAATGATCTTATCGGCGGGTTCTTAGGGGTGGTTTTTTTTGCCAAATCACGACATGCCCTTTCTCCTTGGCGGTTAAGGTTTATACAAGTTCCGGTTTTGTTGTTAGCACTGGGGAGCATACTTCCATTAGGTAAAGTTTTGATCGACGATTTTGTCGCATGGCAGCAGTTTCCACTTTTGTCGGGGTTTGAAACACCACTGGAAATAACTCGTTGGAGCGGTAGCTCCCAGCGTAAGGTCGACCAAAAAATCTTTTTTAGTGGCGATGCATCGTTGCAAGTTAGGTTAACTACGCAACGGTATTCGGGAATTGGACTCAAAGATTTCCCCCATGATTGGACTAAATATAGTGCTGTTAGCTTGCGGGTTTATAATCCTGACCGGGAGTCGTTGACGCTCCATTTCAGGATTCACGATCAGTTTCACCGCGATCACTCTAACGCTTATAGTGATCGCTATAATGCCAGCTTTGATATTCTTCCGGGTTGGAACCGTTTACTGGTTTCTCTAGCTAAAGTCAGGAGTGCCCCCAAGGGGCGCCTGCTCGATTTATCCAAAATAGCTGGGATCGGGGTGTTCGTTGGTAAGCTGGATAAACCTCGGATGATTTATCTGGATGAAGTGAAGTTGTTGCCATAGATTAGTAGCCACGGTTCGACATTGACATGTGCTGGTTATGGTCATAAACTCCCATCTCTTCGGTAGGTTTTACGTGAATCAATAAGTCAGATGAACGCTACAAATGGTGGTCGTCGGCCTTGTTTATGGTACTTAATAGATTGAAAAAATAGAGAGGTAGAACATGAAAGTTCTTATTACTGATGAGATTTCTGAAAGTGGTCTGTTGCCGTTAGCTGAAGATCATCGCATTCAGGTCGATAAAAAGTTGGGTTTGTCCATACCTGAACTGCATAAAACTATTGGCGACTACGAAGCGATTATTACCCGGAGTGGGACTCTGGTTGATGCGGAACTACTCAGTCATGCCCATAAGCTTAAAATAGTAGCCCGTGCCGGGGTTGGCATCGATAATGTTGATGTCGATGCCGCTAGCAGCAAGGGGATTATTGTCGTTAATGCCCCTTATGGCAATGTTAATTCGGCTGCCGAACATACCATGGCAATTTTGTTGTCACTCTGTCGCAATGTCCCCGTTGCCAATAGCAGCTTAAAGCGGGGCGAGTGGCAGCGGGCACCGTTTACCGGGCGGGAACTGAAAGGTAAAACTGTCGGCATTATCGGTTTGGGCAAGGTCGGCGGTCGGGTTGCACGGCGTTGTCGGGCATTTGAAGCCAATGTTATCACCTATGATCCGTACATATCAGAAAAGCGTGCTGATGATTTTGGGGTTAAGTTAGTTCCTTTGGAAGACGTTGTCCGTTTTGCCGATATTATTACCGTTCATACCCCCCTCAATGATGAAACCCGTGATTTGATTTCTGCCGAAAACTTCAAGGGGATGCAGGATGGGGTAATTATCATCAACTGTGCCCGTGGTGGGATTATCAATGAAGCGGCAATGCTTGAAGCTCTTGAAACTGGTAAATGTAGCGGCGCGGCATTTGATGTCTGGAGTGAAGAGCCGCCCAAAAGTGAAGTGCTGAAAAAATTGATTGCCCAGCCCAATATGCTGGTAACCCCCCATCTGGGTGCTAATACCTTTGAGGCGCAGAAAAATGTTGCCGTTGATGTCAGCAAGGAGATCGTCAGTTACGTTGATGGCCGCCCTATGACCAATGCGGTGAATATCCCCCGCTTTGATCCCGATTTGATGGAGCATATGCGCCCATTTATGGAGCTTATCTCTATTATGGGTGATTTTATCTCCCAGTTGGCGCCCCCAAATCCAAACAAAATTACCTTTACTTATAACGGCAAATTGGCCCGTTACGATTGTGCTCCCTTGGGGGTTTGTGGTTTGGCAGCACTGCTTAACCATTGCTCCGATCAAGAGGTCAATATGGTCAATGCCAGCTTGATTGCTCGGGGGCTGGGAATAGAAGTTGAATCGATTCGTTCCACCGAAACCGATTCATTTTCAAGCTTGATAACCTTGACGCTTGAGAGTGCCGAGGGCAGCCGTACAATTGCTGGAACGTTATTTGAGGGTATTCCGAAGATTGTCAAGATGCGTAACTTTGCCCTCGATTTTCGTCCTGAAGAGCACATGCTGGTGATCAGTTATCAAGATCGCCCCGGTTTGATTGGTAAAATGGGGACAATCCTTGGCGAAGCGGGAGTAAATATCGGTAATATGAGCCTTGGTCGGCAGGAGAAGGCCGGCGAAGCGATGGTTGTCCTTTCGGTCGATTCTAAGGTGGATGACGAGACATTGCAAAAAGTTAGTGATGCCGTTGGTGCCAAGTTTATCAAATCGGTGCATATGCAGCTCTAGTTTGAAAGTAGCTAACAGTAAAAACGGGACAGTCACCGCAGAGGGGCTGTCCCGTTTTTGCATTTTTAAACACTTGAAATCTTTAGGACCGTCGGTTATCGGACCGACAGCCGACTTCATTTTCTTTGATCGCAAAGAAAACGAACCAAAAGAAACTCTTTTTTATTTCTTTCGCGAGACTTTCTACGACATTTCAATTGTGGATTTTAGGAATAGTATATCTGCTTCGTGGTAACACTTCTATATTGTTATGGGCATGAAGAAAGTAGTTGTACGTTAGATTTATTGAGCGGTGTAGCGCCTAACGAGACGTATACGTCTCTAATGGCGAAAAACCAAACCTTTGTATGGATGTGTCTTGATTGCCCCGTTCCCGTGTGACGCAGCCGGAGTGGAACGGCTGATTTGAGAAAAAGAGCGGCAAATGTTTGAGCGAAGCGAGTTTTTGCCGCTCCTCAAAGCAGCTGTGGAATGGAGGGAACCCGCCAGCGGCGGGCCAGGAGTTCGGGTGCCTTTTTCTGCCTACTCTTTTGTGGCACAACAAAAGAGTAAGGCGACGAGCGGGGGCACAACCCCGCGACCTTGAACGTGTTAATCTGGATATTTTTCAAATAAACAGTGGCAACTCACAGTGCGGAATAATCTCGCGCTCTTCAGCTCTACTGAAGAGCGTCTTAACTGCCTGAACTCCCTCATCACCCAAATCCAGTGAAAAATCGTTGACGTACAGTCCAATGTGGCTGCGAACCACATCATCATCTAATTCTTGCGTATGTTGTTTAATATAATTTTGCGGTTCCTGTGGTTGAGAAAAAGCATATTCAATGCTTTGACGTAGTGCCGCATCAATTTTGCTGATGAGTTCTCCCCCCAGAGATCGTTTTGCTAAAATCCCCCCTAACGGGATCGGGCCGCCGCTATCTTCTTCCCACCATTGCCCCAGATCGATAATCTGTTTCAGGCCCTGCTGTTGATAGGTAAATCTTGATTCGTGGATAATTACCCCCGCAGCGGCGTGACCATCTGTT
>DAOWKG010000206.1 GCA_030639985.1 Desulfuromonadaceae bacterium | reverse complement strand
ACCAATTGTCAGTTGTTGCGTAAATCGGGGATTGAACAGGCTAAGGGTTTGATTGTCACGACTAATGATGATAATACCAATGTTTTTCTGACCTTAAGCAGTCGCCACGCCAATCCTAAGGTTAGGATAGTTGCTCGGGCGAATACGGAAGAAAATGTCGCCCAACTTTATGCGGCAGGAGCCGATTTTGTGGTTTCAAATGCGTCGGTTGGTGCAAATATTATGACCAATATATTGGAATCGAAGGAATCGATTTTTCTGACCGAAGGGCTGACTATTTTCCGCCGCCAACTACCGGAAATTTTGCTCGGTAAAACTATTGAGGAATCGAGGATCAGGCAATTGACCGGTTGCTCGATTGTTGCTCTTGAAATGAAAGGATCTAATCCGTTTCCTTCACCACCACCAGAAACAAAGTTGGAGAGTGGAACGAAATTGGTTCTGATCGGTAATACGCAGCAGGAAGAAGTATTTACGCAAAAGTTTGGCAATAAACGTTAGGTGAATTACATGGCAGCTGCAACAAAAACAATTTCTTTGGTACTCGGTAGCGGTGGTGCTAGAGGTTTAGCGCATATTGGTGTGATTCAGGTCTTGGAGGAACGGGGCTATAAGATAAGTTCTATTTCTGGATCGTCCATGGGGGCGTTAATTGGCGGCATATACGCAACGGGTAAACTCGATATTTATACCGAGTGGGTTTGTGCCCTTGATCGGCTGGATGTCCTGCGGTTACTCGATTTTTCTTTCAGCGGCACCGCAATTTTCAAAGGTGAGCGGATTATAAATACCTTGCGGGAGCTTATCGGTGAGCAGAATATTGAAGATCTACCGATAACTTTTACTGCCGTTGCAACCGATATTGATGAAAGTAAAGAAGTCTGGCTGTCGAGTGGTCCATTGTGTGAAGCGATTCGGGCTTCGATTGCTTTCCCGACTATTTTTTCTGCGGTTTCGTACAATGGAAAAACATTGGTCGATGGCGGATTGTTGAATCCAATTCCGATTGCCCCGACGTTACGAGATTTAACCGATATGACAATTGCGGTTAATTTGAGTGGCAACGCCAAGGTTGTTGCTGCAGATTTACCTAAGATTGATAAAGTTCCGGAGCAGCGGAATAGATATCATCAGAAAGTTATCGATTTTATTGATGGGCTGCAGCATAAGAATGGGCTTAAAAATGGCACCAAGGAAGAGGATGAAGCCGGTTTTTTTGATGTCATCTCAAAAAGTATTGATGTTATGCAGCTGACTATTACTAACTTCAAGTTGGCGGCTTATAGACCAGACATTTTGATTGAGATTCCCAAGGCTGTTTGTACCATGTACGAATTCGAGCGCGCCGAAGAGTTGATCGAGATCGGTCGACGTGAAGCAATTGCCCAGTTGGATGAATATGACCGTTCTTTAGATCAGCAATTGGTTCGCCAGGGTTAACAGCTTTGGATTGATAGGTCTGATTCCCGCTGCGGTTACTTTTTCCAGTGTTGTTAACTGGATTACGGATCCTTGTACCCCAACCATGTTGCCACCATTTCCAGCGATCAGATTTGCAACTGCCGCTTGACCAAAACGGGCTCCAAGAAGACGGTCAAATGACGATGGTGAACCGCCACGTTGATAGTGGCCAAGAACGATAACCCTGGTTTCAAAACCAATCCTATCTTTGATCTGATTAGCAATATCTTCCGCCTTGCCCGCACCTTCGGCAACCATGATAATTGAATTAGAGCGTCCCTCTTGGTAGCGGCGGCGCAAATCGGCGCAGATAAGATCTAAATCGTATGGTTCTTCGGGGATTAAACTGTATTCTGCACCGGTAGCAATGTTCGCGACCACGGTCAAATAACCACAATTTCTACCCATAATTTCTACCACAAACGCACGATCATGAGACGAGGCGGTATCTTTTAAATTATCTACCGCGCGGATGATATTGTTCAAGGCGGTATCAACGCCAAGTGAGACATCGGTAAAGGTGATGTCGTTATCAATTGATGCCGGAATGCCGATTACCGGTATCCCTTGCTGGTGGATTGCGTATCCGCCTTTAAGTGATCCGTCCCCGCCGATTACAACTAAACCTTCTACTCCCATCCCTTTTAAGTTTTCACTGGCAAGGTGCAGCCCCGCATCGGTATGCATCTCTTTGCAGCGGGCACTTTGCAGGATAGTTCCACCGTGCTGTAATATGTTGCTTACCGATCTGGTATCCATAGTTTCATACAAGCGGTCAATTAACCCCTGAAACCCTTTTTGAATCCCAATAATTTCCAAACCAGCTACTAATCCTGCCCGAACTACCGCCCGCAGGGTTGCATTCATCCCAGAACAGTCACCACCGCTGGTTAAAACAGCAATACGTTTCATATGAAAAACCTTTCGATTCAGGTACTATTAGTAGCTTGGTATAGGTCTATAAGATATTATAAACCCACATGGTCAATTAAGCATTTATTTTATTTTGGTTAGTTGCTTTATTTGAGTAGTCGATTTGCCACACTGCTACAGTTGTTCTTAAAGGAATTTATATGCGCCGTATTTTTATTATAGTTGTACTTGCGATTTTACTGGTTGTTCAGGGGGCTTTTTCTGCTCAGTCTCTGGAGGACAAAGTTCAGGAACATCATCTTGATAATGGTACCACGGTGCTTCTGGTGGAGCGGCATAATTCCCCTACGGTAGCCGCCTATATCAGCTTTCGCGTCGGTGGGGCAAATGAAACCAGTAAAGAACGAGGGGTTGCCCACTTGCTTGAACATATGTTGTTTAAGGGGACTAAAACTCTGGGAACCAAAGATTATGCTACTGAAAAAGAATTGTTATTACAGATAAAAATGTTCGGGCAGAAAATTGATAAACTTAAACGTCATCCTGAAGTCGCTGCTGCTGAATTGCAACAATTACATGAGCGCTTGGCGTTATTGCAGCAGGAGCAACAGAAACTGGTAGTTAAAAATGAATTTTCCCGGATTTATGCCGAAAATGGCGGGGTTGGTTATAATGCTTATACGGGGAAAGATTCAACCACCTATTTAATTAACCTGCCTGCTAACAAGTTGGAACTTTGGGCCGCAATTGAGTCGGATCGATTGCAGAATGCGGTTTTTCGTGAGTTTTATACCGAGCGTGATGTTGTTCACGAAGAGCGGCGGCGTTCCTATGAAAGTAGTCCCGATGGTTTGATGTATGAAACCTTGCTGGCAACTGCTTATAAGGTACATCCATACCGTAACCCGATAATCGGTTGGAATTCCGATATTGAGCTTTTGGATCCCGATCAAATTCGGCAGTTTTTTGATAAATACTATACCCCGGTAAATATGGTTATTACGTTGGTTGGCGATTTTAATAGTGCCTCGACCTTGCAAATGATCGACCGTTACTTTGGTAAAATGGAACGGGGGGTAGCGGTTCCGGAGGTGGTTGATCGGGAACCGGAGCAACGCGGTGAGCGGCGGGTGGAGATCAATTTTGATGCCGAACCACAATTAATGATTGCTTATCACAAGCCCACCATGCCGCATCGAGATGATTATGTTTTCGATATTATCATGCAAATATTGACCTCAGGACGGACCTCCCGACTCTATAAAAAGTTGGTAATTGAAAAACAACTGGTTATCGAAGTTGATGCTTTTGGAGCCCCAGCTTACAAAACTTTGAATAGTTATCCACTAATAGACAATGAGTTTTTAACCTCACTTTTTTATTTGGCAGACAAAAGAAGAACTGATAATCAGGTTCCAAAGAATCCTGAAGAAGTTTTGGAAGAGTTAAGAACTGGAAAAAAAGATTTGGT
>DAOWKG010000180.1 GCA_030639985.1 Desulfuromonadaceae bacterium | reverse complement strand
TTATCTTCATCTGCTGGCCGCCAGTGCAAAGGGGCGGTCGTTTCTGGCACATAGTCGCAAGCAGAGAAAAATCCCTTTGATGCAAAACTTTTCCCGTGTTTATGCGACGCTCAAGCGCTTTTATGGTATTGAGTCAGCAGCATATCCTCTTGCTTTGCAGCAGTTGGAGCTGGAATTGCGGGCGACGAAAATTTATACATTGTTGTTGCGTAAATACCCAGGTGGCACCAGAAACCGTGATTTTTATGAACCGTTGAGAACCGATTTATCGTTTTGAACAGGAGTTGGATGATGGCAGATACTACAATTACCCGGGATATGAAGATCGAACAATTGGTGGAACTGAAAGAGGATGCGGTCGGCTACCTGTTTCATAAAAATATCCGCTGTATCCGCTGTGGTGAACCGGTTTGGGATACAATTGAAGAAGCTGCGCGGAAGAAAGATTACAGTGAGGCCGAGATCGATCAGTTGATTGATGAGCTTAACCGGTTAAGTTGATCCTATGTGTCTCACGTGAATGGCTTCCCCCTCATCCGCCCTACCGGGCACCTTCTTCCTCATGGCGAAGGGAAAAGTGAGTTGTTTTTTTCGCCATTAGAGCAGGTTTTAGCTCGTTAGGCGATGAAACTCCGATCAAGTAAAACGTGCTAACTCTTTAATGACGACTGTACCAGCCAAGAAAAGTAGCAACGAAGCAAATAACAAGTAGTCTAAACCGGATAACAAATTGTCGCAGCACCTCACGAGGCAGAAATAAAAAGAGTTTCTTTTGCTTGCGTTTTCTTTGCGCTCAAAGAAAATGAAGTCGGCTGTCGGTTCGAAAACCGACGGTCTTAGTTGCTAGCTTTCAATAATCAAATTCGGCAGCTCATCAGTATCATCATCTTTACGAGGAAAATGTTCTTCCAGCAGTTCACTGCAACGCTCAATCGCCTTACAGGTCGCATCACAGGCAGTCTCAGTTTTTAACCCATCAACAATAATTTCGACAATTTCTTCCCAGGTATGTTCAGGAACTTTAGCATTAATACCACTGTCAGCAAGTACTTGCACCCGGTGTTCAAATAGTGAAATCAGGATCAAAATACCAGTACGGTCGCGGGTTTCGTGAATCCCTTGTTCGAGGAAACTTACCAGTGCCTTTTCTTCGACCTCGGCAGTTAGCTCATCGGGATGGATTAATATCCGTCTGAAGTCGGGCCAGCGGCGAATTAATTGTTGAAAAAAGAAGAACCCGACAATGAAAATTGGCAAGAACCACCAGATCGATTCCCCGCCAAAACTCCAGCTGCAAATCAAACCTACCGCTAATGCCAAGATTCCGCTACCTAGTAGTTCTGCCCGAGGATAATCATAAGATGAATCGACTACCATCGGCACAATTTCACCACTGGTTTTTTGTTCTGCTGCTTTAACGGCAGCTTCTATTTTTTGTTGTTCTTCGGTCGTGAAAAACTCTTTTGCTGATTTCATTTGAACCTCATTTTTTAACGCAGAGTCGGAGAGACCGGAGAGATAAGAGAGAAAGTCTTTGTGTTTAAAATCTAAAAAAAGGTTTTTCTCTCTGTCTCTCCGCCTCTCCGTTAAATTTTTGATCTTCTTGGTGTGCTTGGCGGTTGTTGATCACCGGGAAAATGATAACTTACCAACCCCCGGAAGCCCCACCACCACCGCCGAAACCGCCGCCGCCAGAAAATCCTCCACCACCACCGCCACCAAATCCGCCACCGCCGATGAAGGGGCCGCCAAAAAAGATGCCGCTGCGACGATAGTGACCACGACGGCTGCCGCCGAGGCGACCTATTAATGGCAAGATAAAGAACAACAGGAAGAAGAAGGAGCCGAAGGAACTTCTTTTTTTCTTGCCACTGGTTTTTCCACTACCGGCATATTCACCTCGGACTGCTTCGGCAATACCGATAATACCGGCAACAATACCGCTATCGAAATCGCCTTTTTTAAATTGGGGGGTGATTTCATTGTCGATGATGCGACCTGCCATCAAGTCGGTTAAGCGTCCTTCTAAACCGTAGCCGACTTCGATACGTACCTTACGTTCAGCTTTGGCGATTAACAGCAGTGCACCGTTATCTTTGCCCTGTTGTCCAAGTTTCCAGGCTTCAAATACTTGTAAGGAGTACTCCTCTAATGCTGCTCCATCGAGAGTTGGAATTGTCAGCACGGTGATCTGAGTTGAATCGCTTTTCTCAAAATCGTGGAGAAATTTTTCCAGCTTTGTCTCCACTCCGGATGAAATTAATCCGGCAGTATCATTGATGTACCCAGTGGTTTTAGGAATGCCAAGTGCAGCAACGCTGGTACATGCTAGTAACAGAATTAACAGTGAACCGAGTAACTTGGTCATTAGAATGCAACCTTCGGTGCAGTTGCGGCACCAGCTTCAGCTTTAAATGGTTCTTTGCGCTCCAGATTAAGGAGAAAATTATTGGTTAAATTGTTAGGAAAAGTACGAATTGAGGTGTTGAACATACGCACCGCGTCATTGTAGCGCTGGCGGGCTACATTGATGCGGTTTTCGGTCCCTTCGAGTTGATGCTGTAGATCACGAAAGTTAGCGCTCGCTTTCAGATCGGGATAGCGTTCAGCAACTACCAATAACCGTGAAAGTGCGCCCGACAGTTTTCCTTGTGCTTGCTGAAACTGTTGCATTGCCGCCGCATCACCCAGTTTATCGATCGAGAGATTCATTTGCCCCACTTTGGCACGGGCATTTGTGATTGCTGTAAAGGTCTCTTTTTCGTGGGCTGCATAACCCTTAACGGTAGATACCAGATTCGGAATCAGATCGGCACGCCGCTGATAGGTGGCTTCGACATCGGCCCAGGCAGAAAAGACTACCTCTTCATTTCTTTGAATTTTATTGTAGCCACAGCTGCTGAGGAGCAGGGTGCTACATAGTAGAGTTAGTAAAAGTAAGGTGCGATTCATCATGTTGTTTCTCCGAAAGGTTAGGTTTTGACTTTGATAATCGACCCATTATAGCATAAAAAGGATATTTCAGTGACGATGACGTATCGACCATCGATTTATTTATATATAACATCGTTCTAAAGGATATATGCTATGCTTGGGTTAAATTTGTCTTAGCATTATTTCCCCCAAAGGAATGCTTAGCCATGGATACTCTGTACGATATTAAACCAATTTTTGAATTTGCCAAAGCATATGGTGATGTGAAAATTGTTGATCGCATCCTGATAAAAACTCTCCCCATCCTTTTGAAAAACAAGCTTGAACTCAGTGCTGCTGCTATTGATGAGTCTGCCGTTGTGAGTGTGCCTGCTGAAATTTATCAGTCTGTGAAAGTTGCGGCAGAAGATCTGACAAATAAAACTTTTGCCGGATAGGTGGTCAATAATGTTTGATATTAATGATTATGCTTTTGACGAAGATCATAACTTTCTGGAAGTTGCCGGTGAAGCAATGATTTTTCATTGCCACCATTACCTGGCGAATCTGTTAAAAACTATTCTTGATGCCGATTATATCGACAGCCGGCCATTTCTGGTGGGGAGTGCTGCTGATGCAGTTTATAACCAGCTTAGTTGTTTGTGTGATGGACTGGATGAGACCGAATCGAAAAAAATGGCGGAAGATGTTTATAAATGTTTCGGTTACGGGCTGATCAATTTAAGTGGTATGGATGAAAACGGTGTCGATTTGACCACGAGCAAATCTTTTTTTTCAAAAACCTGGCAGATTAAATTTGAGAAGTCTGCCAAGCCAATCGATTATTATACCGTGGGTTTCCTCGCTGCTGTGTACGCCGTGATTTATGGTAAGTCACTGGCTGAAATTGATGCGGAACAGACCCGTTGTATGGCTTGTGGCGATGACTTGAACCACTTCAGTATCCGCTCCGGAAAAGGGAATTTCACCACCTACCCCAAGAAGGCAGCCACGGTTTTCAAAGAAGTACCGAAGGTGAAAATTGGTTGGGAGCATGAGGATACCATTACTAAGGCTTTTGGGGGGGCACATGCCAACTTTGTTGGTAATGAAGAGGGTTTTATTCAGGTTTTTGGTGTATATATCGTTAGAATTCAAAGTGATTTTGTCAACCGAGCGCAATTTGAATTTGTCAAAGCGATGAGTGAAATGGCCGGTGAGTATGGGGTCACATTGGCAGGAGAGTTGCTGATGGAGTCCGGACATGCCTGTGGATTTTTCACTTATGGCGGGATTATGACCTCCCGTGAGTGGGAAGCGGGAGTGAAACCTTATTTGCAGACTAAGGAAGACTGGATTAAGGGATTACTCTCTCTAATTAATACTATGGGCTGGGGTTATCATACGGTTCTCGAACTCAGTGAAGAACGGGCGGTGTTTAGAAATTACAATGATTTTGAAGATTTGAGTTACATACGTATGTACGGAACCAGTGATTACCCAATCCATTGGGCCAACAGTGGCGGGTTTACCGGATTAATGCAACTGGTTTACAATACCGACATTGTCCATGGTGAAAAGATAGAAACGGAAGAGGGTTTCAGGAATATGCGGCGTTCCAAGGTTGGTTACAAAACTGTGATGACCAAGGGAATCAGCTGTGGGGATGATTTTTTGGAAGTGGAAATTTATCTGTAATTGTTTTTAAGGTCGAAAGCAATCTCACGCTGAAACGCTTACCGAATCGGATATAAAGAGATCATATGAAAACAATCAACACCTCTTATTCAAGCCCCGCTGAGTTAAAACAGTTTATCGCTGAAAACAATATTCATGATTCTGACAAATTACTGATTCAGATTTTCACCGGGATCAATGACGAAGCTTACATTCAATCATTGGTGCAACAGATCGATACTTTATTACCCCAATCGGTTGTTATCGGTTCCACAACCGATGGCGAAATCTGTAACGGCAGGGTTTCCACCGAAAAAACAATTCTCAGTTTCAGCCAATTTGAACTAACAGAACTGAAATCATACATCTCACATTCGCACAGTTCATCTTTTTTCGCCGGTGAAGCTTTGGCGAATGAACTTGTCACGCCGACAACAAAATTGATCATTACTTTCATTGAAGGGATGGGGACAAATGGCGAAGGGTTTCTGGATGGCATAAATTCGGTCAGCAGTGATGTCATGGTTGCCGGTGGATTGGCCGGAGACAACGCCAAGTTTGAAAAAACGCTGGTGTTTACCAAAGATCATATCTTCCAGAATGGGG
>DAOWKG010000239.1 GCA_030639985.1 Desulfuromonadaceae bacterium | reverse complement strand
ATAGTCGGCGGCGAATACCAGAGCGATATGGGAGGTAAGGGTGCGGCTCGAATCAAGCAACGAACCGGGCACTTGGATCGCATTCCCAGCGATCATCAGGGCGATCAGGGTGTCTCCAAGAGCTCGTCCCAGTGCCAGAGTGAAGCCGATGAAAATTCCGGTTTTTGCACTTGGTAAAGTGCCATAAAGGAACTTTTGGGTTGGCGATCCACCCAGTGCCAGGATGGCATCGCCGTAGCTGTCTGGTACTTGGGCGAAACTATCACAAAAAAGGAGGATCATGGTTGGAGCAACGAGCAGGGTAAGCATCAGGCTTGCCGCTAATATCGACATTCCCGAGCCGTTGTCAAAGCTATTGCGCAGCAGTGGCACCAACAGAAAAATTCCGACAAAACCATAAATTACGCTGGGGACTCCGGTCATCATGGTGACGATTTTATGTAACAACCGACTCAGCCAGCTTTTGCTTTCCAGATTGATTACGGTGGCGCAACCTAAACTTAAGGGGAATGCAAATACCATCGTAAGCAGAGAGATGGCCAGGGTTCCAGCGATCATCGGGTAGATTCCGAACTGACCTGTTTGGGGTGCCCACGGCTGCAATAAAATTGCCAAAAACTGCCCCTCAACTATGAGGGGGATGCTTGGAACCAGCAAGAAAAGCAAAATCACAAAGGTCATCATGCTGCTGATTAAGGCTGCGGTACCAAAGAGCTTTTCGACTATTATTTCACCCATATTGGTTATTTAACCGGCACAAAGCCCTTTTCGGCAACGATTTTTTGCCCTGCTGCGGTTAACAGGTAGTCAATCAGCTTTTTGGCGAGACCGGTTGGTTCCCCTTTGGTGATACTGTAAAGCCCTCTGGCAATTGGATATTTGCCCGATTTGACATTGGCCAGATTGGGTTGTATCCCGTTGAAAGTTACCGCAGCAACCGAATCGTTGAGATGGCCGATTGACACATAGCCAATGCTGTAGGGATCTTGCGAGATTGCCGCTTTCATTGCCCCGTTTGAAACGACAAAATTAGCATTTGTGGCAATCTCACCTTTATTAAGTCCTTTTTTCCAGAAGACTGCCCTGGTACCGCTACCGGCATCACGAGTATAAAGATTGATTCGGTGGTCAGTTCCACCAACATCATGCCAGTTGGTAATTTCCCCGGCAAAAATCGCCCTGATTTGGTCCTGACCGAGGGCGCGAACCTGATTAGCGGGATTAACCACGATCCCAACCCCATCTATGGCCCATTTATGCATGCTCAGACCGTAGCGGGTAATTTCATCGGTAGTGGCTTTACGACCCGAGTTGCCAATTTCGACTAAACCTTCACCGACCTGTTTAATGCCGACTCCGGAACCACCGCCAGCTATGGCAATGTGGATGGCGGGATTATGGGTCATGATTTGTGCAGCGGCGATTTTCATAACCGGTATATGGGCAGTACCACCGGCAATACGAAGATTACCTTGCTCACCCGAAAATGGCTCCAGGGCAGTGGCAAATGCGCTGCTGCTGAATAAACAAAGCAAAATAGTGAGACAGATGGGTAGAAGTCGCTTCTGGTTCATTTTTCTCTCCTTATTGGTTCAAAAACATTGACGCAACCCTATATCGTAAATATGATTAACACAAATAGGAAATATCTATACTGATGGGGTTGAATATAGGTATTTGCCCCAGTTACGGAACTAGTGAGGTTATTAGCGTATGGAAATTAGAAAACTGGAAGCTTTCGCCAAAGTGGTAGAATTGAATAGTTTTTCCCGGGCGGCAGAAGCAATTTTACTTACTCAGCCCACCGTAAGTCAGCATATTCGTGATTTGGAATTAGAGTTCCAACAAAAATTGCTGGATCGACTTGGCCATGAAGTAGTAGCAACCCCTGCCGGCCGACTTTTGTATCGTTATGCCAAAAAAATTCTGCAAACGCGGCAGGAAGCGATTGAGGCCGTGGGTCAGTATGGCGTTAGCCTTGCCGGTAGAATCAACATTGGCTGTGGCACTATTCCGGGAACCTATATCCTGCCAAAATTGATGGGTAAATTTAAAGTCAGTTATCCCACCATCAAAACTACTCTCCGAATTAACAGTTCGCACTTCATTGCTAAACAGGTAATTGCCGGTGAGCTTGAACTCGGCGTTATCGGGGCAAAGTGGCATGAAGCTAGTTTGGATTGGATCAAACTTTTTTCGGATGAGTTGGTTCTGGCTTTACCACCCGGCCATCCCTGGGCGAAATTACCGGCGGTCTCTTTAGCTAAAATTGCCAGCGAACCTTTTATTTT
>DAOWKG010000159.1 GCA_030639985.1 Desulfuromonadaceae bacterium | reverse complement strand
GTTTGCAGAGGTTCTTACCGCCGGTCTGCAAAATTCTCTCGATGGCAAGATTATTCATGCGGAGATTCAGGCTGCCGAGGCAACAATCGCCGAGCGCCAGGCCGATTATTACCCGCAATTAGCACTGCGCTTTGGTAATGAATATGTCCATGTCTTTGAAGAAGATGGTGATATCGTTTCGGTTGGCGATGCCATTATTGCCGATAATGCTTCCGGTTATAAACATTCCCTGATCGTCACTGCCAGATACAACCTGTACGATTTTGGTATCCGTGAACTTAGTGTGGACAGTGCTCGCCGCCAAGTTCATATTGCAGAACTACAAAAGCAGCAGTCTACAATTGATATCCACAAAGAACTGCTGAACCTGTATGGCGATAGTTTGAAAGTGCAACAACAGATTCAGGTGCTGAGATCAATTGTCGAACGACAGGAAACGATTTATCAATTATCCAAACAGTTACATCAAGCTGGAACCATTGGGCGTGAGCAACTCGGTAATACTGCATTGGAGTTGGCAGATACGCTTGCACTGCTCGATGATCAACAAACCCGTTGGCAAAATTTGCTGGGGAATATTAGCTTCCATACTCAGCAGAGCTATCGTGCCGAAGATGTGACTCTGGCAGATTTTCCCCGTCAACTGAAAACTCAAACTATCTTTGCACCAGAGAGAATTCCCGCTGTTTTGATCTACCAACAGCAGATTGAAAACAAACGCTCCGAGCTTGCCATGCTGAAACGTTCATTGTTGCCCAAACTGGCTATCTCTGGTTCGTATCGGCTGTTCGGCAGTGATGACAATAGCTTCACCAGCTCTATCTCCAACCTGAATTCCCGTGATGCTTCGGTGTCGTTATATATCGAGTGTCCACTGTTTGATGGTTTTGCTAATCGTGCCAAGCAAACCAGAATTAGGCATGAAATATCCAGCCTGCGCTATCAAAAACAGAAAAAAGCGGCGCAACTACAGCAGGAGCTTGCTACGACACTTTACGCTTACACTGCCTCTGCTGCCATGGAAAACGAGCATCGCAAACAGTTGAGCCGAATTGCTGGACAACAAAGCGACGTCCGACGTTTGGCAGAACAGAAACTGACCGATCGGATCGCTGTGAATAACCGCTTCATCGAACTGTCCCGGCGGCAACTTGATGTTGATTTACGTCAAGTTGATTATGCGACTTCTGCTCTGTTGCTGATTTTGGTGAACGAGGTTGGATCATGAACTCTGCACTGATTGCTTTTGATGTAGTTGCCAGAATTAACCGGATTGATGTTGATATCCGTGCTATTGAGCGTGAATTCAGTTTGCAGGAACAGGTGAGCCCCGAAGAGTTGTTGCGGATCGCCGGGCGCTATGATTTCAAGGCGAAATTGAAAAAAATTCCGGTGGCAAAACTGGCCGCATCTTACCCGTTACCAGCTATTGCCGTTGGTACCACTGGTGACTATGCCGTATTGCTGAAATATGACAAGGAATCGGGTAAGTGTCTGTTGTTCGATCCAGAGGAGAAGAAAACTGTTGAAAAAACTACCGAGGAGGTTGAGGCAGAATTTGAGCAGTTCATTATTTTACGACACAAGAAAATAAATTCGCAGGTTATTTTCGGGTTTGGCTGGTTTTTGCAGGAGATTATCAAGTTTAAGCGGATTATTGGCGAGGTGCTGCTCGGCTCCTTCGTCGTCCAACTGTTCGGTCTGGTTACGCCCCTATTTACTCAGGTGATTCTCGACAAGGTTATTGTCCATCGCAGTCTGACGACCCTTGACGTTCTGGCGGTCGCTTTTCTGGCAATTGCCGGTTTTGAACTGCTGCTGAACATCGCCCGTAACTATATCTTTATCCATACCGCCCACAAACTCGACGCCAAGCTGGGAGCCAAACTGTTCAAACACTTACTGGGATTGCCGTTTCGTTATTTCGAAGCACGTCAGGTCGGTAATATCGCTGCCCGGGTCAGGGAACTCGATACCATCCGTGAGTTTATTACCAATAAGGCGGTCAGTGTCATTATTGATCTGTTTTTCTCGCTGGTATTTGTCGCCGTAATGTTGATTTATAGCGTTAACCTGACCTTGGTTGTCCTCGGTTTTGTTAGCGTGATTGCTCTGGTCTATTTAATTATTACCCCGGAACTGCGCCGGCGTTTGGAAAACAAATTTCAGATGGCTGCTGCTTCCAACTCGTATCTGGTCGAATCGGTCACCGGTGTGCAAACGGTCAAATCGCTGGCGGTTGAAGGGACCATGCAGAACCGCTGGGAAGATCATCTGGGCCGGTATGTCAGTTCCAGTTTTAATCTGGCCAATATGTCAAACATCTCCGGGGCGGTTTCTGGTACCTTGCGGCGACTGATGACAATCTCGGTGCTCTATCTTGGAGTTAAGGCGGTATTACAGGGCGATATGACCATCGGCCAACTGATTGCCTTCCAGATGTTTTCCGGTCAGTTTGCCGGTCCAGTGTTGCGGCTGGTCAATCTGTGGAACGAGTTCCAGCAGGCTCTGCTATCGGTTGACCGGCTTGGCGATATCCTCAATCACCCGCTGGAGGTGACCACCGACAAGGCGATTACCCTGCCACAACTAAAAGGGGCATTGCAGCTTGACAATGTTTCCTTCAAATATTCGCCCGATGGTCCCAAGGTTCTGAGTGGTGTTACCGTTAAAATTAAGCCGGGGATGAGTGTCGGTATTGTTGGTCGTAGCGGCAGCGGCAAGAGTACCCTGGCAAAGTTGCTGCAGCGTCTCTATATTCCCACCGAAGGGGCGATCTATATTGATGAGATTGATGCTCGCCACTTGAATCCTTCATGGTTGCGTTTCAACACCGGGGTGGTATTGCAGGAGAACTTTTTGTTCAGCGGGACTATTCGCGACAATATTGCCCTGCCGAAGCCGGATGCCCCGATGGAGCTGATTCTAGAAGCAGCTCAAATAGCTGGTGCTCATGAATTTATCTCGCAACTGCCCGAAGGTTATGACACTAGAGTCAGTGAACGTGGTTCTTCTCTGTCGGGTGGGCAGCGGCAGCGTGTTGCCATCGCCAGGGCGCTGGTTACCAAACCCCGCTTGCTGATTTTTGATGAGGCAACCTCTGCGCTCGATTACGAATCAGAAAAGATCATCCAGAATAATATGCAGGCGATCAAAAAGGGTAGGACAACAGTTGTTATTGCCCATCGGTTGGCAACAATTCAAGACTGTGATCTGATTTTGGTCCTCGAAAAGGGGCTATTGGTGGAATCGGGAACCCATACACAGCTGCTCAAGCAGGATGGCTATTATCATAACCTTCATTCCCAACAGAGTCGATAATGTTTAAATCTGCAGATGATCGTCACGAATTCAAACCACTACTGGTTGAGATCGAAGATCGGCCGCTCAATCCGCTCGGTCGGACAATCTTCTGGATTGTTATTGCTGCGATCCTGTTTACTTGTCTGTGGATGTTCTTCGGCAAGGTAGATGTGGTAGTCACCGCACGCGGCAAGGTGATTCCAAGTGGTGAAGTCAAAACAATCCAGCCGCTTAATGCTGGGGTGGTGCGCAATATTTTGATCCAGTCGGGAGACTATGTCACCAAGGGGCAACTATTGATGGAGATTGATCCATCGGAGGTTGATCCTGAGCTGACCTCGATGCATGCTGACCATAAACAGGCAGAGCTGAAAATCGAGCGAATCAATGCTTTGCTCGAAGAACGTATATTTGCTGTCAGCTCTGATCACTATGATCTTGAAGTCATGCGGGTGCAGCAGGAAATATATACTTCAGAAAAGGATCGATTGGAAAAACAGGTTCAGGCGAAGAAAGAAAGTTTATTGCAACTGGATGAACGTTTGGCCGCGGAACATAAAACCGCTGAGCAAGCTGAGTATATGTTTATCGTCCTGACCGAGAAATTAGAGCGCCTGCAAAAGGTTAAAGATATCATCAGTCGAGATGAGTACGAACGCACCGAGAGTGAAACGAAACAGTATGAGACCGGACTCAGGGTCTCGGAATATCGAATTGCTGAACTTGCTGCCCTGAAAATGCAGACTTACCAGGAAATTTCCATTATTAAAGAAGAGTACCGTAACCGTCTACTAGCAGAATTATCAGAAACCAAACAACGCCATCTCTATCTCCAGGCACGGATCGAAAAGTCTGAATTTATCAGTGCCAGACAGCAGATTACCGCTCCGGTCGATGGCTATATTTCGCGCTTAGTGTTTCATACCGTTGGTGGTGTTGTGACTCCGGCAGAAAAGTTAGCATTTATTGTCCCCGAAAACTCGCCATTGTTAATCAAATCCACATTGTTGAGCAAGGATGTGGGATTTGTCGCTGAAAATATGGCGGCATCAATTAAAATTGATACTTTCAGCTTCCAGAAATATGGCACTATTGATGGTAAAGTAGTTCAGGTAGCGAAGGACAGTATTGAGGATGAACGCTTGGGGCTCATCTATGAGGTTTATATTGTGCCGGATAAAGATACCTTGGTGGTTGAGGGTATTGAAACGCCGATCTCGGCAGGTATGAGTGTCACCGCTGAAGTTAAGGTTGGCAAACGTCGGATTATTGAATTTTTCATTTATCCGCTAATAAAGTATTTGGATGAAGGTGTCAGTGTTAGATAGGCAGTTTAATAAAAATTATAATGAGTGGCAGGGTAATCAATCTATTTTAATTGCCATCAAGAGTAGATGTCATACTGCCAAAGCCAGTTTTTGTTTTGGAGTTATTCCACTTGTTATTGTTCGTAACGAAAAATCAATATCTGCGGCAAATTGTCTATTTGGAACATCGTTGGAGAAGCTAGAGGGGCAACTGAATGTGTACAATGTTTAGATGTGACCCCTATTTGTTTCTAAATATGCTTGCTTTTGTTTCAGATGGTGGTAGTCTTAGATAAATCAAATTTCATTGACAATGGCAAACCTAGAGTAATCTGGGGACGCAAAGCCACGGATCCCACAGGGATGGCCGGGTTACCGAAGAAATTACTTGTGGGCTCGTCTTCGGTATGAAGTAGGGTCCTTTTTGTTGTTTACACTTTTTATTCCAAAATTTAAAAATGGAGATTGCTGCACTGGGTAGGGCCTGAAGAAGTAAGATTAGTAGGGAGGTGGATGGGGCTCATGAAAACAGAAAAAAATATAAATATAAGCATTCTGGTCACCATGATCATTGTCTTGGTTACTCTTTCTGCGGCCATGTTTTTTCTATTAGACAGCAGAAGCAATCATATCCAACAACGACACCTGCAACTCATCACTGACAGATACCAACTTGCCTATAATACTATTTACGATCAATACAAGCAGTTAGCTGTAAATCTCTATTCTGGCATCGTGGAAAGATATGATGTGCGGAGTGTATATCAAAAACTATTGCGTGCTGATACCGAGGGAAAAAACCGGCTCCGTGCCGAGCTCTATGACACAGTCAATCCTCGTTATGAAAAATTGCACCAAGAGGCAAAATTAAGGCAACTCCATTTTCATCTGCGTAACAATGAATCGTTTTTGCGCTTTCACCGTCCCGAAAAATTTGGCGATAATTTGACCGGGATACGGGAAACAGTAAACTATGTAAATACCGTTCATTCCCCGATTGATGGTTTTGAAGAGGGGAGGATTTACAACGGCTACCGCTTTGTTTTTCCTATTACCGCTGCTGATCAAACCCACCTTGGCAGTGTAGAAGTCTCATTTGGCCCAGAGGCTCTGACCTCTTCCATGATGAAACAGTACGCTGTATTGAGTAATTTTTTTATCAAGGAAAAAACGATAAAGAGCAAAGTCTTTCTTGACGAACTGAACAGAGCCTATAAAAAATCGCACCAACAGGGCTATTTGCATGACAAAAATGTTTTAGCAGCTCTTAAAGAAGTATCTCGTAAAGAGATGAAAGAGCTTGAGCCGCAAAATGAAATAATTGATAAGGTCCGTGATAATGCTCATAGCGGGCAGGCAATGTCTCTCTACGACCCTTCTATTGATGTCGTCTTTACTACGATTCCAGTTTTAAATCCGGTAACTCATGAGATGGTGGCATTTTTTACGGTCAGGAGCCGGTCACCTTTCTTCGCCAATGAAATGCAACATTTTAAGTTTGTGTTGTTTTTAAGTCTGTCGCTACTGATCCTGGTACTAGCAATCTCCTATCTGCAATATCGAAAAAGAGTTTTGCTACATCGAGAGATTGAAGAGCGCAAACGTACCGAGAAAGCACTTAGTGAGAGTAAGCAGCGTTATCGCCAGATTTTTACAACCATGGCTAGCGCCATACTTATTTTTGATAGCGAGGGATTTATTGTCAACGCTAACCCCGCGGCTTGTGAAATATACGGTTATGAATACGATGAATTGATCGGTTTGTCTGGCAAGGACATTGTTTCCCCCGACCATCATTTTTTATTCCAACAGTTTAAAGAGCACTTTAATAATAAAAGGAGATTTCGTGCAGAGTCAGTTGATGTGCGCAAGGATGGGACAACTTTTGACGTGGAGATTCGTGGTACAACGATTGATTTTAATGGCGAACCACACCTGCTGGCGATAGCTCGTGATATCAGCGAGCGCAAACAGCACGAGGCTGAACGAGCCAACTATCAGGAACAGCTCGAGGAGCAGGTCAAAGAACGCACCTTGGAACTTGAACAAGCTTTGAGCGAGGTAAAAAGCCTTTCCGGTATCCTGCCTATTTGTTCGTTTTGCAAAAAAATTCGTGATGATGATGGCTATTGGCTGCAGGTGGAAAAATATATTGCCGATCATTCTGAGGCGGTATTTAGCCATGGTCTGTGTCAAGAATGTATGGATGAGCATTACGGTGAATTTATGAATAAGTCTAAAAAAGATCTTAGCAAGGACAAGTAGTTATTGGGTTGCGTGATATTGTCATTGTGTTTGATTAATTTACTTGATTTTATTTTAAGTAGCAGTTATTCCTAAAGAAAATAAATATTTTCCGATAATCGCAAACCCAGAGCAATCTGGGGACGCAAAGCCACGGATCCCTCTGGGATGGCCGGGTTACCGAAGAAATCAACAAAGGGTCCCTCTTCGGTATGAAGTGGGGCCTTTTTTTACACTTAGAATTCAAAATATTGAAATAAACTCCCTCCGGTACGGGTAGGTATCTGGAGGTGAACAGCTAAGATTAGCAGAGGAAGCATGGCAACAGCGCCAGCCAGCAAAGCCGTTAATATCGGCATCAAGAATCTTGGGGAGTATGTTAATGATGCTTACCGATTAAGTCTTGAAGCGCACAACAGTGAGCTGGAGTGTCGTGCCACTATCAACATCTACGATGTAAACAATAGTATCCCCCCGACTGAACTTATATCTATATTACACAAGCATAAAATTACCGAAGCAATCGATCTTGAGCAAATTGCTTTGTTCTGCGCAGAAGCTGCACATGGTGCGAACCAAGAAAGTATTTTGCTCGCTTCAGGGTTTGAGCCGATACATGGAACGGATGGCTGGTTTGAGCTTATTGTCACAACCGGCAAAGAAAAAGCTGACCTGACGGAAGACCAGTCTGGCCGGGTCGATTTTAAATCAATCCAGAATTTTTCCAATGTCGAATCGGGGCAACAGATTGGCAATATTTACCTGCCGACAGCTGGAAAGCCGGGGAAAACCATAACTGGTGAGCCTATTCTACCAAGATCCGGTAAGCCCAGCAGGGTCGTCGCTGGAGCTGGGGTACGTGTCAGCGATGATGGCACTCAGGCAATTGCCGACCAGGCAGGGCGGGTAGTATTTGAGAACAACATCCTTTCTATTAGTGAAGAGTTTGTCGTCAATGGTGATGTTGATTTAAGCATTGGCCATATCAGGTTCAATGGTTTTGTTGACATCAAAGGGGATGTCCTGGACGATTTCAATATCACGGCGACTAAGGGGATCAATGTCGTCGGTGCTGTGGGAGCCTGTCAGATTAGTGCTGATGGTCCAGTCACTATCGGCTCCATGGCGGGTTTGGGTAGGGGCAAAGTTACTTGCGAAGGATCATTTCAAGCACGTTACCTGAACCAAGCGATAATTGAATGCTGGGGTGACATCCACATCACCAATGAATCCCGTAATTCGAGCATCAAGGCAACTGGCAGTATCAACGTCCCTAACGGCTTAATTGCAGGCGGAGAGGTTGTTGCGATGGAGGGGATAGAAGCAAAGATTTTTGGTACTCGTTCCGGCGCCGCAACTCGTTTGACCGCAGGTGTCTATTTCCCCGAAACCGATCGCCTTAATTATCTCCGCTACCAGCTTAAAAGTGTTATTGGGCAGCTTAAAAATATCTCCAAAACGCTAGCATCATTGAACAATAAACCACTTTCCACGCAGCGCAAGGCATTGCGTGAAGCGCTTGAATTGCGTATCGGCATTCTGACTCAGCGGAATGTCAATCTGGAGTCAGAACGGGAGGATGTTGCTGAAGAATTACAGCAATTTACTGCCGATGATCACCCAACTGCCAATCCCAAAATCAATGCTCTGGGGGCAATTAAAGACAATGTTACCCTCGGGCTGGGAGAAGTCAAAGAAGAAATACCGACCGATATCAGCGGCCCGGTGTCGATTATAGAAAATGTCGATCAGGGTGGTTTTCGCTACCTGATCTATTCGGCTCTTCAAGTGGCAGCGAACGATCTGGAGGAGGAAGAACTGCTTCAAGCTTGAATTGTTACGTTGCTAAGCCGCTTTCGATTTTCACTTAACTTTACACTTCTTAACCCACCCTTTCGATTTTATTCGTTATAATTATACCTACTAACAAATCATAAACGCTGGATTCTGCTGTCAGAGAATAACACTGATAAAATGTGTATAGGCTGTTAACTAACAAATCTAAAGAGAGAAAAATCTATGTCTGTAATCATTGCAAAGCAGTTGGTTAAAACCTATGTCGCTGGCGATATCAAGGTAGAAGCGATCCGTGGGGTCGATTTTTCGATTGAGCCGGCATCGTTTGTATCTTTTATTGGTCCTTCGGGGAGTGGCAAGTCGACGTTGTTGAACATGATTGGTTGCCTCGATCCACCGACATCAGGTGAACTTCAGGTGGTTGGGCAGGACATCACCAACTTGAGTCGTCAGGATGCGGCCCGCTTTCGGGGTGAGCATATCGGCTTTGTGTTTCAGGATTTTAACCTGATCCCGGTGTTGACGGTGTTTGAAAACGTCGAATATCCATTACTGATGGTGCAAAACTGGCCGACCGATAAACGTAAAAAACGGGTTCAGGAAATGTTGGATGCTGTCGGGATGGCAGATCAGGGACGCAAGTATCCCAGTCAGATTTCGGGTGGACAGAAACAGCGGGTTGCCGTGGCCAGAGCCTTGGTGACCAATGCCAAACTGGTGCTTGCTGATGAGCCAACTGCCAATCTGGATCGAAAAACTGCCAATATGGTGATCGATCTGATGAAGCTAATGCGCAATGAATATAAGACGACATTTGTCTTTTCGACCCATGATCCACGCATTGTCGATAACGTTGAAATCACCTTTGAACTCGAAGACGGCATATTGCAGCGACAAAAAACGGCTGCTGGAGGTCATCATGGGTAATATATTTAAGCTCGCAGCGAGAAATTTGTTCCGCTATAAACGCCGTACCTTGCTGACTTCGATGTTGATCACTCTGGGAGTGGTTTCGGTATTGCTGTTTATCTCCATTTCTGGTTCTTTCAAAGCATTGATGGTTGGCCAGATCACCGATTCAATGCTCGGCCATGTTCAAATTCATAAAAAAGGCTACCTCGCATCAATCGATAGTTTACCCCTTAACCGCAACTTGACCGATAAGCAGATCGCCAAGGTTGAGCAGATTCTGGCTGCCGAAGAGGCGGTTGAAGCTTATTCGATGCGGATCAAGTTGGGGGCGATGTTCAGCAATTTTATCGAAACCACCAACATCCGTTTGAATGCCGTCACCCCGCTGGATGAAATCAAGACGGCACCATTGCTGACCGATCGCATCATTGCCGGAGAAAGAGGGGGACTTATCAAGGCGGGGGAGATCCTGATCCCGGAGTTGATCTCCAAGGGGATGAAGGTCAAGGTTGGTGACGGCATTGTTCTGGTTGCCAACAACAAGGATGGTTCGGTCAACGGTCAGAACTTTATGGTGCGCGGAATTCTCGAAGGCATTTCGGGCCCCGGTGGGCGTGATGGCATGATCCATATTGATGATGCTAAATCTCTACTCCGGATTGGCGCTGCTGAGGTGAGTGAAGTTGCTATTCGCCTGAAAAATATAGACCAACTTCCAGCTGTCTATGCCAGTTTGCAGCAGCAACTGGGTGAAATGAAAAACGCTCAGGGGATGCCAGTTTTTGAGGTGCATACCTGGGAGAGCATTTCGCCGTTTTTCAATATTGCCAAGATGATCGATCTGATGACCTTCTTCATCAAGATCATGCTGGTGGCTATTGTGCTGGTCAGTATTATGAACGTCATGATCATGGCGGTCTACGAACGCATCAATGAAATCGGCACCATCGCCGCTATTGGGACGTTACCAAGTAAAATTCTTAGCCTCTTTGTGGTCGAAGGTTTTTTGATGGGGGTTCTGGGAACGACTGTCGGTACGGCAATCAGTTTGGTCGGTATTGCGATCATGAATGCGACGCAGATCAGTTTCGATTTCGGTCGCCAAACGGGATTGTTGCTCTCTCCGACAATAGGGACTACTGATGTGATTTTGGTTGTGGTGATAGTTATTGCGATTGCCGTGCTTGCCAGTTTGCAGCCAGCCTGGAAAGCGGCCAAAATGGATCCGATTACTGCGCTGAAGCATGTTTAAAAAGCAAGTCTGACAAATTGTAAACAGGAGAATTATGATGTGTTATAAAAATATCAAACTATACTTTCTCGTGATTTTTTTCGGCCTAGTCATGGTTTTCAATGCTAACTCTGCGGAGGATATCGCTTCAATCGCCGTTGCGGCCAATGACTCGGGGCCAGAGGCAACGGTTAGCAAAAAAGCTGGTCGGGCGGCCTACTTTCTTTTTTTTGATAACAGTGGGAATTTTCTAGACGCAGAGAGAAATTCTTTTTCTGGTGTTCCCGGTGGGGCCGGTCCAAAAGTGGCTGATGTCCTCTCTGATAAAGGGGTTGCTTTGGTTGTCGCCGGAGAATTTGGAACCAAGATGGAACAAGCCTTGAGTTCATACAAAATAAAATATATTTCGCAAACAGGAGTTGCCCATGAAGTTGTTCAAGCGATTACTAAGGAAAAATAAAGTCATTATTATCCTGCTATCAGTTTTGCTGGGTGCTACCACTATGGCTCAGGCCCTTGATGGCACAGCAATCTTGCAGCAGGTCGATAAAAATTTAAATCCCGAATCTTACGAGATGTACCGTAAGCTGATCAATATCGAGCCAGACGGCACCAAGAAGGAGTTTGTCCTCTATTCGGTGAAAAAAGGGCAGGATAAAATGGTTGCCCTGTTTCTTTCTCCGGCGAGTGAAAAGGGACGTTCGACCCTGCGTCTGAATGACAATATGTGGCTCTATATCCCCAATGTTGGGAAGCCGATCCGCATTACTAGTTTACAATCGGTGGTCGGCGGGGTGTTCAACAATTCCGATATTCTGCGCCTTGATTACGGTGCCGAATATGATGTGACAAACGTGGCCGCAGAGGGTGATTTTTATCTCCTTGATCTCAAAGCGAAGACCAATACTATCGCCTACGACACGCTGAAAATGAGGGTTGATAAAAAAGCACTGGTGCCAACGACCATCGAATGTTTTGCTTCCAGCGGTATGCTGATCAAAACCCTCTACTACAAGGAACCGAAAGATTTTGGCAACGGTATAATCCGCCCATCGGTATTGGAAACCGATAGCCCACTGTATAAAGGTTATAAGTCGGCTATGGTCTACGCCAAAATCAACAAAAAAGAACTGGCGGATGAGGTTTTTACGCTCAACTATCTGTCACGGGTTGATGAATTACGCTAGTTTCTGCCACAGACAGGTGCGGACAACTGCAGGACAAAAGCAAAGCATTATTTCGCACAAAGGCACAAAGCTCACCAAGGCAAGATTAAGGTTTAAGGCAAAACAACCGTAAGGTTTCTCTGTGACCTTTGTGGCTTGAGTGAGCGCAGTGAACGGGTGTGGGAACGTTTGTTGGTTCTTCTGATTTCATGAATATGCCCTTGTCCGTGTGTGTCTGTGGCTAATATATGGTTTTTGCATTGGTTTAAGTTGTTTTGCAATAATCAAATGCTGATGGGTCGGCTATGCTTCTAGTGCAAAAAATATTTACCCTGATTTTGTTAGGGCTCCTTTTCGGGGCAGGGGTTTCTATCCCGTCAGTAAGTCTGGCGGATGACTACAGCTTTGATCTGGATGAGTTTGAAAAAAAGAGTTTTACCTGGGGTGGTTCTGCCGAGGTGAAGTGGGATCACAACTCGATTAACAAGGATGGCGCTTTTGGTCTGCTGGGATTTTACGATAACCCCCGTACCGATCTGGATCGGCTGCTGGCAACCGTTCAACTGGATGGTAACTACAATAAAGGGATAGTAGATTTTAACTGGTTGCTCCAAGCTTCGGCACAGCAAGATCAGGTTGGCTCGGAACAGTCTCTTGATGTTTTTTCTGCCTATGCCAGTATTAAACCCGCTCCTGCGGTTACCTTCGAACTGGGTAAGAAAACCTTCAAATGGGGTAAAGGGTACGCTTGGAATCCGGTTGGTTTTATTGATCGCCCCAAAGATCCAAACAATCCTGAAGATGCCCTTGAGGGTTATATCGGTGCCGGTGTCGATCTGATCAAGAGTTTTTCTGGCACCTTGCAGACGCTAGCCCTGACCGGAGTGATGCTACCGGTTTGGGACGATGTCAACGATGATTTTGGTGAAAAAAACCATGTCAATCTGGCCGCAAAACTTTATCTTCTCTATCACGATACCGATATCGATTTTATCTTCTTCACCGGCGACAGTCGTTCAACCAAGTATGGGATAGATTTCTCCAGAAATCTGGCGACCAATTTTGAGATTCATGGCGAAGTTGCCTATACCCCAAAGCAAAAAGTCAAAGTACTTAACGATTCTGGAACTCTGGAAAACAATGAGATTGCCGCTACCAGTTATCTTCTTGGGCTGCGCTATTTAACTGCAAACGATATCACTGCAATTCTTGAGTACTACCATAACGATGCCGGTTACTCCGAAACGGAAATGGATCGTTTTTATCAACTGGTCAGTACCGCAAATACCCACTATGTTAATACTGGTGACGATAGCCTCTTTAATCGGGCTGCTGCTGTCAGCAAAAGTGGCTATGCAAAACCGCAATCTGGCCGGAACTACATTTATGCCAAAGTGACCCAAAAAGAACCATTTGATTTGCTCTATTTTACCCCCGGAGTGACTGCGATTATCAATCTTGACGATAGTAGTTATTCCATCAGCCCCGAAGCTGTCTATACCGGTTTCACCAATTGGGAACTGCGACTGCGCTATTCACACATTGATGGCGGCAGGTTTACCGAGCATGGTGAAAAGCTAAATGAAAGCAAGCTGGAACTACGGATCAAGTATTATTTCTGAAATTGTTCGTAAATATCCGGATAATGGCGAAGTATGATGTGTTATATGGGACATTTTTGTTAGTAGTGTAGACCTTTCTCACCAAAATCAATTAGCAAAAAATCCCAAACAATTTGACATTCTCAAAGAAAACTTCTTAAATTGCAGCCTAGGCCACCGGCCAAGATCGCCGAACTGGTTGCAGTATTTTATGAAGAAGTTTCAGAAGCAGAAGAAATACAAAT
>DAOWKG010000242.1 GCA_030639985.1 Desulfuromonadaceae bacterium | reverse complement strand
CGATATCGATAATTTCAAGCAGGTTAACGATGGATTTGGCCATTCAGAGGGGGATATTGCTATCGTGGCGGTTGCAGATGCGATTAGAAGCATCATTCGTGAATATGATAGTGCCGGTCGTTGGGGTGGGGATGAGTTTTTAATTTTATTACCCGATGTAGAACGCAACTTACTGAAGAGCGTTGGTCAACGTATTATCGATGCAGTCGCTGATAATTGCCGAGTCGGTGATGGGGGTGGAATGATCAACCTGAGTGTCAGTGTCGGTGGCTATCTGCGTAATCATGATGAAAATTTAGAAATCGTCCTCCATAAAGCCGATATGGCATTGTATGCAGCAAAAGCGGGGGGAAAAAATCGCATTCAGATGTATTATGAATTAGCCGATTAATTGTTCATCTATCCTTAAAGCTCTACCTTTGTTGTTCTCCCTGTCTGCCTCGATTGACCCATCTTCATAGTCCTGATCTTTTTTATCCCGTTGGCGCCGGTAGAATTGTGTGCATATATTAATGAAATTATATAAGTTTCTATTATTATTATGGAAAGTTTTTGCTATAATGAAAAAATATGTACTTGGCAGATATAATATTTGTGCCGATTGCTGATATATGACAAGTGATGGTGATATCTGGACGATGTAGCATTAATTTATGCTCGGGGGATTTTATGTCGACTTCTGTTAAAGTTGGTATTTCTATAGTCAGTGTTCTGGTTTTCATTGCTATCGCACTTACATTTATTGTCAAAACCCAGCTTACTCCGGAAATGGTTCGTAAAACGCTCCTCCCTTTGGTGGAAAAGTCATTGCACCGCAGCGTTGATTTTGGTGAGATTGAAATTGGAATTTTTTCAGGTATTTCAGTAGCCGATTTGACCGTGTCTGACAAAAATGGGGCGGGGGAATTATTTTCAGTCGAAAGTTTGGAACTGCATTATCAACTTTGGCCCCTTTTCACCGGCAACGTCGTAATCGATCAAGTCCTTTTGAATCATCCGCAGATATTCGTTAGCCGCCTGCCAGACGGTAATTTTAATTTCAGTGATTTGTTGCCACAATCGCATGGTGATGGAGCACCTGGTACAGCTGATAGTGATAAAGGAGCTGCTGTATCTGCTAGTACTTTTAGTTTGTTGGTTAAAGAAGTTAATGTAATAGATGCTGAATTGCTCTATGTAGACAAGTTTATCAATGCTAAATCGCCGTACCGCTATTCTCTGAACCAGTTAAATCTTAAAGCCCGCCAAATATCTTTAGATCGCCCTTTTCCTATCGACATTTCTGCGGTTGTAAATGGTGCCAATATAGATATCTCGGGTAACTACGATTTTTCTAGTGCCACCGGTGACTTAACCCTGCACTTATCCCCACTCGATTTGGTTAAGTTTGCTCCATATTACCGTGAATTTATCCCTGGAAAACTCGGTTCTGGGAAATTGGCACTGAATTTAGAAGTTGATATTAGTACTGATGCTATCTCTTCCAAGGGCAAAATCGAATGTAATGATGTCGATTTGGTACTGACAGATTATCCCGATGCCAGCATGCAAAAGGCCGAATTAATGGTGAACTATGCCATTAATTATGATTTAAATGGTCAATTGCTGCAAATATCAACGTTGCTATTTGATTTCAATGGCGTTGATGTTGGTGCTGAGGGGGAAGTGAACTTTTCTACTACCGATCCGTACTTGGTGTTCAGTTTGACTTTGGATCAATTTGACTTGCGTGAAGCGATGCAAAATTTGCCCCTTGATTTATTGCGTGATTATCAAAAATATAGTTTCGCCGGTATGATTGATGGTCGAATTGGTCTTGCAGGTCCGCTGTCTAGTGGGGCCGATTTATTTAAAACTGCCAGTTTTAGTTTGTTAGATGTTCGAGCCAGCGCTGAAAACATCCGGGCTGGGGTAAGTGGCGATATTTCCTATGCTGAAAATGTTTTGCAAACCGATAATTTACAGTTGCAGTATGGTGATCAGCAGGCACAGATGCAGCTTACTGCTAAAAAGGTAAATGACTTGTTAAAGGGGTCATTTAAGGTTACTGCACAAATATTGGACATTAACAAACTACTACCCGATGCCCCTGTTACCGTTGATGATAATGTCAATCCGGATGAGAGTAAAAATAGCAGTCGGCAAGTTGATGAAATCGGTCCCTTTGATTTGCCTGTAGAGATGATTGGGACAATGGCAATAGATCGACTTATTTATAAAAAGTTGAATATCGATAAGGTAACGGCAGATTTGAGTCTGAAGGATAACCATTTGTCGATTGGTGAACTGTCCGGTCGAATTGGTAATGGTGATTTTAACGGCTCAGCAGTGGTTAATCTTGGGGTCAAAGGACTTGCTTACAACGGTGCGATGACCTTAAGGCAGCCGAATATATCAACCTTGATCAATGGCTTAACCACTGCGACAAAGCAGAGTACTTCCGGTGCATTGCAATGGCACAACAGCTTTTCCGGGCATGGAACCATTGTTGATGAACTATTACAGGTGCTGTCAGTTAAAGGGGAGTACCGCTTGCACAAAGGGGAAGTAAGAGGATCTCAATTAGTAGAAGGTCTGGCAATTTTTCTTGGTAGCTCCGACCTGAAGGCCATTAGCTTTAATAGTTTCACCGGGGAGTATTTTTTACAAAACGGAGTAGCCAATTTTGGTGGCTTTTTGGATAGTTCGAAAATCAAACTAACCCCGGCTGGAACCGTTTCTGTCGCTGGCGATCTTGATGTTAAGCTTGATGCTCTTTTTGCCCCAGAAACTATAAACAAACTCGGAATTGGCAAGAAAATCAAAGAAGTTCTGGTTGATAGCGACGGTTGGGGACGTCTGCCGATGCAAGTTCGTGGAACTATCGATGCTCCAGTTTTTGGCTTTGATGATTCCGCAGTGCAGCGCATGGTGGTGGATAAAGCTACCGAACGGGTGAGTGAGAAACTGCTGGAAAAAATTGCCCCTGATCTCGGAGAGAGTGTCGAACCAATGAAGCAGTTGTTAGACGATACCTTGAATAAATTATTCAGTAAATGAGTGAACAATGTTAGGTGATATCGTTCTTTGGTCAAATGTTATTCTTTGCCCGCTAGTGGCAATCGCTTTAATAGTGCGAAACCCCCATGTGGTTTCCAATCGTTTATTGTTCCTTGCTCTATTTTTCCTTTCTGGCCTGGTTTTTTTTGATCTACAGGCACTTCACCATCCTGCCCAGCTGCTTACGTGGCGTAAATATGGTTTGATATTTGAAACGTTGGTGGTTTTTTGTTGCTACTATCACACCAAAACAGCTTTCCGGGATAATTCTGAAATCTACAAAGGTGCTGGCTTTTGGATCTCTATTGCTGTTGCAATAGCATTGCTGGCATTTGTTTTTTTAAATCCAATCGAAAATATCATTTTTTCACCCGATTTTGCCGATGAACATATCGTTTATCTTACTCAAGCTGGATTCTTTATCTATCTGGTACTGATGCTTTTCTTGGTATTTGGACTGGTGCAACTCGAAAGAACTCTCGCCGGATCTCATCAACTACAGCGCTGGAATATCAAACCGATTGCTATTAGTAGCGGTCTGCTGTTAGCAGCTTTTGCCCTCTATTTTAGCCATAGTTTATTATACCGTTCGATTAATATGAACTACTTGGAGTTCCGTTCGGTAGCTGTATTTATCGCGTTGACTTTTTCTTGTTATGCCCATGTGCGCCGAAATCAAGGGGCGAAACTGGCGTTGTCACGTGGGATAGCCCATCGTTCGTTTGTATTATTGATCGTTGGTAGCTATCTGATTTTATTGGGGGTAGTTGGAGAAGGTTTACGTTATTTCAACATTGCCAACGCTAAAATGTTTTTTTATGTGGTATTGATGGTTGGCAGTTTGGGTCTTGCGGCCGTTTTTTTGTCGGAAAAATTACGCCGTAAGTTGAAGGTTGTTATTCACAAGAATTTTTATCAAAGCAAGTACGATTACCGGGAACAGTGGCAAAACTTTGCTGATTGTGTTGCTGCCGGG
>DAOWKG010000126.1 GCA_030639985.1 Desulfuromonadaceae bacterium | reverse complement strand
CATTCGCTTGGGTTGTTGGAGCTGCGTCAGGAAATTTGCCGCCATTATCGTGATTATTATGGGGTACAGGTGGTCCCGGAGCAGGTGCTGGTCTCTTCCGGAACCAGTCCGTTGATGTTGCTCCTGTTTTCCACCATTCTGGATCAAGGTGATGAGCTGATTTTGACCGATCCGGGTTATGCTTGTTATCCGGGATTTGTTAAATTTGCCGGTGGGGTGCCGGTATTGCTGCAAACCGCAGCCACGGATGGGTTTCAACCTCAAGCCGATCAAGTCCGATCACTGATAACTGCCAAAACTCGTGGATTATTGATTAACTCGCCAGCAAATCCGGCTGGATCTATTTTATCTGGTCAAGAAATGGCCGATTTAGCCGCGTTACCGGTGCCGATTATCTCCGATGAAATATATCATGGTTTAACTTACGATGGTGATGAGCACACGATCCTTGAGTATACCCAGGATGCTTTTGTCCTCGGCGGATTTTCCAAAGCTTACGCCATGACTGGCTGGCGGTTAGGTTATCTGATCGCTCCCCTTGAGTGCATGCGCACCCTGCAAACGCTGCATCAGAATTTTTTGATTTGTGCCAATAACTTTGTCCAGCATGGTGGTATTGCCGCTTTGCAACAGTGTCAGGGTGATGTCGCACATATGCGCAGTGTATATGACCAGCGGCGCAAAAAAATGGTTACCGGTTTGCGTGACTTGGGGTTCGGGGTTCATTTTGAGCCCCAGGGGGCATTTTATGTCCTTGCCGATGCCCGTCATATTGATCCCAATTCCCAACGGCTGGCACTTGATATTCTCGAAAAAACCGGGGTTGCTGTAACTCCAGGAATAGATTTTGGCGCAGGTGCAGAAGGATTTTTACGTTTTTCCTATACCCGACCACTGGCTGAAATTGTTGCCGCTTTGGAGCGGATTGCGGTTTATCTGCAGCAACGTAAAAAGTGACATAACTAATTAATTATATAAGGTTTATTTAAGGAGTTTCTATGCTTATTGTAATGCACCCGAAGGCAACTCAGTAACAAATGGATCAGGTTATTGCCGCAGTAGAGGCGATGGGTCTGACGGCGGAACCGATTCCGGGAAGTTTACGTACCGCCATCGGGGTTCTTGGAAATCAAGGCTATGTCGATGATTCCACCATTCGTACTCTGCCAGGGGTACGTGAAACTATTCATGTCAGCAAACCATATAAAATGGCATCCCGTGATTTTCATCCCGAACCATCAATTATTGATGTCTCTGGGGTTAGATTTGGTGATGGCCATAAACCGGTGATTATTGCCGGCCCCTGCTCGATTGAATCAGAAGAACAAATGATGATAGCCGCTAAAGAAGTTAAAGCTGGTGGCGGGCAAATGTTGCGGGGTGGCGCATTTAAACCACGTACGGGCCCCCATTCATTTCAAGGGCTTGGAATCCCGGGTTTGAAATATTTACAGCAGGCCGGTAAGGAGTATGGCTTGCCGGTAGTCACTGAGATAATGCGGATTGAGCAGTTGGAGGTGATTTGCCAACATGCCGATATGTTGCAAATTGGCGCTCGGAATATGCAGAATTTTGATCTGCTCAAGGAGGTGGGGAAAACTAAACATCCGGTTCTCCTCAAACGAGGGATGAGTGCAACGATTGAAGAATTTTTGGCGGCAGCGGAGTATCTTCTCGCCGAAGGTAATAGTAACGTAGTGCTTTGCGAACGTGGCATCCGCACATTTGAAAAAGCGACTCGAAATACCCTCGATTTATCGGTGGTGCCGTTAATTCGGGAAATGAGTCATCTGCCCATCGTTGTTGATCCCAGTCATGCTACCGGGAAGCGGATGTTGGTGCCGGTTATGACCAAAGCGGCATTAGTCGCCGGGGCACATGGGGTGATGATGGAGGTCCATCCAGATCCTGCCAGAGCACTATGTGATGGTGCTCAAAGTTTGTCGGGGGAACATTTTGCTGAGCTGATGATCGAGATTAATCGCTTGCTCGATTTTCTTGGATACAGCTGATTAAGAGCTGAGAGTTATTTTGTCTGAACTGATTGCTGATATAGCTGTAAACGTACCCCTGAAACAATTATTTTCTTATCGGGTACCTGAGTCGTTACATGATCGCGCCAAGATCGGGATGCGGGTCGATATTTCATTCGGTCGGCGTACCACGGTTGGTTTTATCCTCAACTTACGCCGGGGGGAAGCTGCTGGTTTAAAAGATATTGGCGGGATCCCTGAGAACGAGCCCCTATTAACTTCTGAATTAATAATATTGCTACGCTGGGCGGCCGATTATTACTGTCACCCTATAGGTCAAGTAGTTCGTAGTGCCCTCCCGGCCGGGCTGGGGAGCGACAAGAATGTCACCACGATCAAAACGGAGTTGGTGTACACCCCGTTGAATCTCGATATGCAACTGCGGGGTAAAAAACAGCAGGAGGTAATGCAGTTTATTATCGAGAATGGAACTGCAACTCAGTCACAGCTGGGAAAGCGATTTGTCGCAGCGCATGCAGTGTTGAAGCGTCTGGTTGAAATTGGCGCTCTCAAAAGCGCCATTCAGGAAAGATTACGGGATCCGTTCTGGTCTGAAGAACTGCCACAAGATAAAAGCCTGATCCTTAATAGCGATCAGGGAATAGCTGTTGACGCTATCGATGAAGCTATTGCTAAAAACATCTTTTCTGGTTTTTTGCTGCATGGTGTTACCGGGAGCGGTAAGACCGAAGTATATCTCCGTATTGTTGAGCGGTGTTTGAACCTCAACAAGCAGGCATTAATCCTGGTGCCAGAAATCTCATTGACACCACAATTAGTTTCCCGATTTCGGGCTCGGTTTGAATCGAAGGGGTGGCGAATTGCGGTGTTACATAGCGGCCTCTCGGCCGGTGAGCGTTATGATGCCTGGCGTGAAATCATCCGCAATAAGATTCAGATCGTAATTGGTGCCAGGTCGGCAGTTTTCGCTCCATTGCAAAACCTTGGACTTGTGGTCGTCGATGAAGAGCACGAATCGAGTTATAAGCAGGGTGAAGGGTTTCGTTATAACGGTCGTGATCTTGCCCTCGTACTTGGTCGGCAGTTTGGTTGTCCGGTTGTCCTTGGCAGTGCCACCCCGTCATTTGCCAGTTATTATCGCTGTGAACAAGGCATCTTGCAACGCTTAGCGCTTGCAAGGCGAGTTCATGAAGGGGCATTGCCAGTTGTTGAAGTGGTTGATCTCCGGGGGCAGGTTTTAGATGGTGAAATAACCAACGTCCTCGTCGAAGCAATTCAGCAAGCACTTGAAAATCGAGAACAGGTACTATTGCTTCTAAATCGCCGGGGTTTTTCGCCATTTCTATTGTGCGCCGATTGTGGTGAGAGCTTTCATTGTCCTAATTGTGAAATTACCCTTACTTATCATCAGCATAATCGGCAACTGCGGTGTCACTATTGTGACTATTCAGATGTGGTTCCTGAGCACTGTGAAAAGTGTCAGGGCACCAACATTGAGCCCCAAGGGGCCGGTACTGAAAAATTGGAACTGGAGTTGTCGGAATTATTTCCAACCGCTACAATTGCCCGGATGGATCGGGATACTACCAGTCGTAAAGGGGCCCACCAAAAAATCATCGCTGCAATGATGGCACGAAAAATTGATGTTCTGGTAGGAACCCAGATGATAGCAAAGGGACACGATTTTCCCGGCGTTTCTGTGGTTGGTGTCTTGGGTGCTGACACCGTTCTCAATTTCCCCGATTTTCGTTCTGGGGAGCGCAGTTTTTCTTTGTTTACTCAGGTTGCCGGACGGGCAGGACGAGCCAGTGGTGGTGGCAAGGTTTATATCCAGTCATATAATCCTGACCACTATGCCCTGACGTGCGCAGCACAACAAGATTATCACGATTTTTATCAGCAGGAACTACCCTTCCGACAAGAATTGGGCTATCCGCCGTGTGGCTATCTGGTTAACCTGGTTTTTTCTGGAAATAACTCGCAACAAGTTCCTGGTGTCGCTCGTCAATTTGGTAATTATTTAATTTCAATTGCCGCTGGTGTCGATGTTCTTGGGCCGAGTCCCTGTCCCTTGTCACGGTTGCGAGGTAAAACTCGCTATCAAATTTTATTGAAATCGAGCGACAGGGTTCAGTTGCGAAAACTTTTAAATCAGCTTGATAGTGAAATCATAAGAATCCCTAAGCAGGTTTCATTGGCAATTGATATTGATCCGCTCGATATGTTGTAGTGTTTGGCGGGAAGGGCTAGTTGTTTAAATGAAGAAAATAATTTTTATAGTATTTGTATTCGGCGCATTGGTTGGTTGCGTTGGCAAACCTGCAGTCGTTGTTTCCCCACCGACACCAGCAATAGACCCCTTGGCACTAGTTGCCTGGGAGGAGGTTGATGGTTGGCAGTTTGATCGACCATTGGCTGCGCTTGAAACTTTCCGGCATAGTTGTCGTGCCATTGGTTCCCGGGAACGCTGGCGGCAAGTGTGTACTATCGCAGCAGAAATTGATGCAGATGATGAGACGGTTGCCCGCAAATACTTTGAGGACTATTTCAGCCCTTGGCAGGTGCGTAATAGTGATGGCAGCGTCGATGGTTTGATAACCGGGTATTATGGTCCTGAACTGGCAGGCAGCGAGGTTCGAACCGAAGAATTTCGTTATCCTCTCTATCGGCAACCGGATGATTTACTGATTATCGATTTAGATCAGCTTTATCCATCATTGGGCGATTACCGACTGCGGGGCCGTAAAGTTGGCAATCGAATCGTGCCATACTTTGAACGTGGCGAAATTGATAATGGTGAAAATCCTTTGGCTGGAGATGAGTTGTTCTGGGTTGCAGATCCGGTAGAACTGTTCTTTCTTCATGTTCAGGGATCGGGACGAATTCGCCTGCCCGACGGTGAACAGGTAATGGTTGGCTATGCCAATCAAAATGGCCATCCCTATAGATCCATTGGCAAGTTGTTGTTGGAGCGTAAGGCTATGCGGCGCGAGCAAATGTCGATGCATAACATTATGCGTTGGGTTAAACAAAACCCTGAGTCGGGGAAACAGTTACTGGCGGAAAATCCCAGCTATATCTTTTTTCACCCCTTGGACGCCGACATCCAATCACCTCTGGGGGCGCTGGGAATTCAACTAACGGCACTGCGCAGTCTTGCCGTCGATCCCCGGACTATTCCATTGGGTGCACCGGTTTTTGTTGCCACCACTTTTCCCGGTGGCGATTATCCGTTACAGCAGTTGATGGTGGCTCAAGATGTCGGAGGCGCTATTAAGGGTGAAGTTCGTGCCGATTTCTTCTGGGGAATGGGTGATGATGCCGGCGCCCTGGCTGGAAAGATGAAACAAGATTGCCGTCTTTGGGTGTTGTTACCCAAACAGCAGAATTAATCTTCGTTAGATACTGCTGTAACAAAATGGCAACTGATCAGGAGTATATTTCTTGTTTCAGAGTGTTAACCGCCTGAATGATTTTATCGATACTGTTGCTCAGTCGGTGGTCGTCAGCAACAATTATTAAGCGGCTGCCAAACGGGCGACTGACTTCGAGGGGGACAACTTCATCGTTAATCCCGTGAATGACAATGGTCGGTGGTAGATTTTCAAAATCAAAAATATGGTCGGGTTGACGCTGCAGGGCAGGGGCGCAAAGTACCAATCCGGCAACTTGTTCAGGGTGCTCCATCTGCAGCAGTAGTGCCATTAATCCCCCCATGCTTGATCCAACCACTATAAATGGTTCATCGGAACTGCCGATCTCCAGTTGTATTTTATCGAGCCGCTCTTTTTCATTATTCATTCCACTACAATCTGGTGCAATAATTTTACCGAAAGCTTTTTTTAAAGCTTGATACTTGTTTCCGTGTGGGCCAGTTTCGAGACCGTGAAGGAATAAAATGTTCATAATTTTAAGTCCTTATTTTTGCTGAAGATTAAAAGCATGATCAAAATAGCTTGAATGATTGCAATAAGATTAAAAAGAATAACACAGACATTTTTCTTGACAATAGAATGAGAAAGATTTAAATAAATAGTTCTATTGTTGTCCTTTTTTAATTACTAGAAATATATTCCATAGATACAGAATAGATCATCTATGTAGGTGTTGTGCCCCATAAAAGAGCCGCCTTGTCTTTTATGGGGCAGAATAAATTGGGAACCGAGTAGCAGGAGGAATTGATTTGATGAGGTTATTTCGCAAACAGCTGTTATTATTGGCCATTTTCTTTTTTTTGGCAACTCCACTTTGTGCTGCGACGGAGTTGGATGGTTTTCCTGAACAAGTCAGAAAATGGGCAGTTCAGTGCCGCAATGAAGTGACTAAGCAGTTTGACTTGTTGCTTGATTCCGGCCAGCTTAGTACTGCCCAGTTGTTCGATACTTTTTATATTCCGATTCCAGATACCTATCCACAGAAATACAAGACCCAGTATGATGTCTATGCCGACGGTGTAATCCAGCCCATCATCGATAAATATCAAAAAGTTAGTAAAAAGATTCGTGCGGTCTATATCGTTGACCGGCATGGCTATGCTCCGACCCATAATTCAAACCTTTCAAAACCTTTAACTGGCTATCCTCATGTAGATATTAAAATCAGTCGTACCAAGAGGTTATATAATGATAAAGCGGGTTTAGCGGTTGCACGTAATTTAAAACCCTACCTGCTTCAGGAATATAGGCCCGATTCTGGAGCTAACCCTATGGGTGATATGTCGGTTCCTATTACCATAGAGGGGCGGCACTGGGGTGCTGTTCGTATTGTCTTTAGAAAATAATTTATTGTAAAGGGAGGTTTTTGTGTTTGCTAAAATCGGAATTAAAGTAACCGTTCTGGTCAACCTGTTGCTCTTCATCGTTATTGCTGCGGGAGGGTATTACATTGTTGGCCAGCAGGGGAAAAGTCTCGAAATGCAATTGCTGGCACGGGGTGAAATTGAGGCCGTAGTTGGCGCCATGATGGTTGGTAAATTACTGGAAGAAGCAATTGATAATGGTGTTTTTAGCCTGCAAGATGCTTTTGATACCGATTATGAAGAAATTCTAGGATTTAAACCGCCTAAGTATCATACCAAATACGATTTTTATCTCGATAAAGCCATTTTGGCTTTGGAGGATGAATTCCTTGAAGACGATTCTGTCGTTTTCGCAGTTGCAGTTGATCGGATGGGCTATCTCCCGACCCATAATACCCGCTATCAGCAGCCCATTACCGGTATTCAAGAGAGAGATCTGATCGGAAACCGTACCAAGCGAATTTTCAATGATGACGTCGGCCTTGCTGCGGCAGAAAATTCCGAAGGTGTCCTTAAGCAAGTATATCAACGTGATACCGGGGTGACTATGTGGGATGTTTCTTATCCTATTCGAGTTAAAGGTAAACATTGGGGTGGTTTCCGAATTGGCTTTTCTCTGCAAAAAATTCAAGCTGCGCAGATGGATTTACGTAATAAATTGATCACAATTATGGCAGGCATTCTGTTTGCTTCGCTGATTGTGGTATTTGTCGCGGTCAATAGTGCATTAAAACCATTAACTCACTTTACTAAAATTGCCAGTGACCTGGCTGACGGCAAGGTAAACGATAAAATTGAGGTAACTGGTCGTGATGAAATTGCTCAGTTGGCTGATGTGTTGGAGCGGTTGCGAATCAGTCTGAAGGCGGCCATGGATCGCTTGCGAAAAAAAGCGTAACTTAATCACCTGACTTTGAAGCAACGAGCAGGTAAATGATGTAGATTGATGGAGCCGACAAGCAAATTGTCGGCTCCATTTTTATTGGCAAAAATATGCTTAGTGCTACCGTTCCATAGTGATATCAACCAGAAGTTCATCTGCAACTGTAGTTAATTCGTCTTCCAGTTGATCAAAAGGGAGTTCCTCGGGAACATGGACGTGGATGGTCATGGTGTAAATTGTCGCGCCGCTTTGTGGTGACGAACTGGCAGCAGAGTCGAGCTGAGTGATGCTGAGTTGGCGGTCGGCAAGAAACTGGCTGGTTTTATAGACGATTCCAGCTTGATCTAAGCCTTCAATCTGTAAAGTACACGATTTGTATTTATTATCAGTTGCTGCTGTGGGGGGTAAAAGTGGCCGGATAAAGGCCGATATCCCTTTATCCAGTTCTAAGCGGCGACACTCTTTGTTGAGCAACTCTTCGATATCGGTTGACTGACTCGAAAATAACAGGCTAAGGGTGAATTCATCTGCCAGCATCGACATCGTGGTATCTTCCAGGTTGCACTTGTTTTCGTAAAGCAGTCGGGTAACATCGGCAACGATTCCAGCACGGTCTTTACCAAATGCGGTCATAATGTAGCGGTTTGCCATGATTTTCTCCTGTAGTTAGATTTCAGGAACATATTTAAACATAGATTAGTGGAAAGGCAAAGAACCCTTGTCGGTACGATAAAAACTGCTCAGGGGTTATAAACTATTTTTCCAGGAGTGATAAATGAAAATTTGGATTGATGCCGATGCCTGCCCGAAGCCGATCAAGGAATTGCTGTATCGGGTGGCAGAACGTAGACAGATAATCTTGACTTTGGTTG
>DAOWKG010000320.1 GCA_030639985.1 Desulfuromonadaceae bacterium | reverse complement strand
CAGTAACATTGGTACTATTAGTGTAGAATCTCATGATGCAGGCTCCTTTCTTTGAGGGATTGGCGTTTCTCAAAGGATACCGGATAGTCCGGTATCTGTGGAGGGGGTCTGCACTAGTATCAAACTAGTCAACGCGGACGGGAAATACGTCTGCTTTTTAATACGAATAGTTCGGTGGTTCACGCAGTATCACGTCACCGCCGGCTATCAAAACAGTTAGCTCAATAGGAATATAGAATGATATTATTGATTATGATTGGAGCAATAGCCGGACTAGTTATGGGTGCTGTGGGTGTTGGAGGTGGAGCAATCATAATTTTTTGTTTATCAGTTTTTGCTAAGTTTCCTCAGAAAATTGCACAGGGGACAACTTTATTTATAGTTGCTGCACCGATTAGTATTTTGGCGGCAATGCGTTACTATAAACAAGATTACGTTGATCTTAAGGCTGGTTTTATAGTTATGGCCAGCTTTCTCCTTTTTAGTTTCATTGGCGCTCATATCGCTATTCATCTACCAAGCAGCATGTTAAAGATTCTCTTGGGAATAATGCTTTTATTGATGGGTACAAAACTTATAGTTTCTGGATGGACAACAATGAGCTAACAACAAAGGGGGCAACTCTACTATTGACCTATCTTGTATTTAATGGCTGTTTCCCCTAAATAAATCAACCCAACCTGTAAAATCTCTTGATCACCCTCACAGTTTCATATATAAAATCAGCCCCAAGTTTTATCGCCCAGCCCGTCCTTTGCCACCAACCTTGAGCCGTTGTCCAGAATGAATAAAATCGAACACAATATTACCAAGATCTATTTGATCAAATCTGCTCGTTGGTTGATGTTGACAACCCCCTACCTGCCCTTGTTCATGGGGGAAAATGGGATCGACAAAAGCAGCTATGGTTTATTGGCAGCGATCCACGCCCTATCGATTATTGTTTTGGAGATCCCCTCCGGCTATCTGGCCGATGTGATCGGTCGCAAAAAGACCCTGGTTCTCGGCTCGTTGTTAGGTGCTTTTGGCTATATCATTTACTCCATGTCGTTCTCATTTTCAGGATTTTTACTGGCGATGGTTACCCTTGGAATTGGGCAAAGCCTCATTTCCGGCGCGGACTCGGCGATGCTCTACGAAACGCTGGTGGCAGTAAAAAAACAGGGTCAATATTCCAAGTACGAAGGACGGTTAATCGCCATCGGCAGTTTTATGGAAACCGCCGGTGCACCGTTAGGTGGTCTGCTGGCATTAGCAAGCCTGCGTTACCCCTTTATTGGACAGGCGGTGGTGGCGTTGATTGCGGTTCCGGCAGCACTGACTTTGATTGAACCACAATGTCAAAAGGTCCTCAAAGGGCACACAACAAACATCTTAACTACCCTGAAGAAGTCGCTGCTCTTCGACCGTAAACTGTTGCTGTTGGTCTTCTATTCAGCACTGATCGGTACCGGAACCTACACCATGGCCAAAGCTATTCCTTACTGGCACAGCGAAACCATACAATCATCGGCACTGGAGTTAGGATTATTCTGGAGTGCCCTGAATCTGAGTGCGGCGCTGTTTTCAAGCTATGCCTACAAGGTGGAACGGAAAATAAACCGTTTGACCTTTATGACCGGCATTGGGCTGATGGTTTCCCTATGCTTTTTCGGGCTCGGTGCCACCTCCAACTATGCCTCTCAGTACCCGGCTATTGCCTTGCTGTTTCTGTTCTATTGCTGCCGGGGGTTGGCTACCCCGATCTTGAAAAACTACATCAACGACCACACCAGTTCGGAGATCCGCGCCACGGTGCTGTCGGTGCGGATGTTTCTCGTCTATGTGATGTTTGCCGTGCTGTTCCCGGTCATGGGCTGGGTGGGAGATCTATCCAATTGGGGCAACGCGCTGATGCTGGCCGGCTGCTACTTTGCCTCATTCAGCAGCGCTGCTATTGTTGTCTTCTACCTGGCGCAGAAACAGAAAGAGGCAACGGTAGAATCGGCTCAACTTGATCTGTCGACCGACTAAACGTTCTGAACGTTCTGGGTGACACAATACCTATCTTTGACAATCCAAAACATCCTGCTAGAGTCCTAACATAACTAAAATTGTTCAGATTATTGTTCCGCAAATCACGGGAAGGAATTGACTTGGAAAAAATCAAGAATTGGTCGGCATTACATTTCCTGGCATCTTTGGGTGCGGGGGGGATGGTGGTTACTTTTTTTATGTATTTTTTATTTTGGGTGCCTCACCCAGACAAGCCTATTCCGGTTTACAGTG
>DAOWKG010000111.1 GCA_030639985.1 Desulfuromonadaceae bacterium | reverse complement strand
ACAGTTGCAATCTGCCTGCACCAAGCCACGGTCACTCCCACTACTTGTTCAGCAGTGCGATCATATCACCCACTGCCCGCTCCATCCCCACTAGTACCGCCCGAGAAACAATGCTGTGACCGATATTGAACTCTTCAATTCCCGGCAAAGCGACCACGGCACCAATGTTACGATAATCGAGTCCGTGCCCGGCATTAATACCAAGACCAAGCTTGCGGGCGCCACTGATTGCTAACTCTATCCGCCGCAGTTGTTCCCGGCGTTCCCGCTCGGTACGGACTTCGCAGTACATGCCGGTATGAATTTCCATATAGTCGGCACCAACTTTGTGGGCGGCCTTAATCTGTTCCATATCGGGTTCAATAAACAAGCTGACTATAATTCCCGCCTGCTGCAATAGGGCGATCTTCTGCTTCAAGGTATTTTGCAGCAATAAAGCATCTAAACCACCTTCGGTAGTCAATTCATGCCGCCCTTCTGGCACAAAAGTAACCGAATCTGGCACGGTTTTTAATGCAATCGCGACCATTTCGTCGGTCAATGCCATTTCCAAATTAAGCCTGGTTTTAATTGTCCGACGGAGAATTTCGACATCCCGATCCTGAATATGGCGGCGATCTTCACGTAAATGGATGGTAATCCCATCGGCTCCAGCCAGCTCTGCCAGAACTGCTGCAGCAACCGGATCTGGCTCAGTAACACCACGCGCCTGCCGAATAGTGGCGATATGATCAACATTAACACTAAGTTTTGCCAATTTATTATTCTCCCGTAAAGTATTCAGGGTACCTGTACTTGTTCCGTCTCCCCTGAATACGGTTCAGCTAAAGGTATCGCTACTCACCAATATTTTTACGCACCGCTGTAGCAACCAGATCGGCCAGCATCTCAATCCGATCCTGATTTTCGCCTTCAATCATCACCCGTAATAACGGCTCAGTACCAGAATAGCGAACCAATACCCGCCCTTTATTACCAAGTTCAGCTTCCACCGTATCGATAACCTCTTTGATCGGGGCAACACTTTGCAGATCGGCTTTTTTTCTCACCCGGACGTTGACCAGAACCTGTGGCAACGAAGTCATCACTTGTGCCAATTCGGAAAGTTTTTTGCCCCGTCGCTGAATAATTGCCAAAACCTGCAATGCCGAGAGAATGCCGTCGCCAGTAGTATTATGGTCGAGAAAGATCATATGGCCTGATTGTTCACCGCCGAGGTTGTAACCGTTTTTACGCATCTCTTCGACGACATAACGATCACCAACTGCAGTTTTAACTACCTTACCACCAGCTTTTTTCATCGCAATATCGAGCCCCATATTGCTCATTACCGTTGCGACAATTGTCTTTTTATTGAGCTGCCCTGACTTCATCATATCAATACCGCAAATTGCCATGATATGATCGCCATCAATTTCGACCCCATTTTCATCAACAAAAATTACCCGATCGGCATCCCCATCGAGTGCAATTCCAAGGTCAGCTCGATACTCACGTACTTTTTCTGCCATTACCTCAGGATGCATCGAACCACAACCTTCGTTAATATTCGTGCCATTCGGGCTAACCCCGATCGAAATCACTTCGGCACCCAGCTCAGTAAACACCGCCGGGGCGACCTTGTAACCAGCACCGTGGGCACAATCAAGGACTATCCGTAAACCTTGTAAGTCGAGTTCTTTTGGGAAAGTATTCTTCAGAAAAACGACATAACGACCAATGGCATCCTGAATCCGATACGCCTTGCCAACTTCATCGGCAATCGGACGTAGTTCATCGAGGCGATGATTGATAATAAGCTCTTCGATTTTCAATTCCAGATCGTCGGGCAGTTTATAGCCATCGCTGGAAAAAAACTTAATCCCATTATCCTGATAGGCATTATGCGATGCACTGATCACTACCCCGGCGTCGGCACGCATCGATGAAGTAATAAAAGCGATACCCGGGGTTGGCAGTGGACCGACCACCAGGACATCGACACCCATCGAACAGATACCTGCCACCAGGGCATTTTCGATCATATATCCAGACAGTCTGGTGTCTTTGCCAATAACTATCCGATGCCGCCGCTCGCCGTCACCTTTAAACACAAAGGCTGCCGCCCGCCCAAGCTGCATCGCCATTTCGGTTGTCATCGGATCAATATTTGCGACCCCACGGACACCGTCGGTACCAAATAATTTCTTCTCTACGGTCACTTTTCCCCTACCCTTTCTAATCCTGAAGCGGTGAAGGCGTCAGGCTAACTGTAAGCTACTGCTCTGAATTGTCATTTATGTTCGTTGGTAAAGCTTCACTCGGTATAATTTCTACCTGAACTTCTGCCGTTTTTTCATCTTTAAAATGGGTATAAGTTCCATCATGAATCAATGGCACTATAAGTGAGAACCCTTCATTTACACCATTCAAGTCAACCGCTTCGGTGGTCACCTCAGTAACATTTTTCAGTTCTGTTTCCCCCCCCTTGATAGTGACTTCACTTGGGATAACCACTATTTTGCCAAGTTTAAACCCAGGGAGCGGCTCCCCTTCGAGGGCAATTTTTATCGGTACCAGTTTCTGCTTAACCCGCTCCAATTTGAGATCAATATATGATGGTGACAAACGGGTGACCCGCAAGCCACTTGGTAAGTTCAATCTTTCTTCCAACCCCTTAAACGTTGTCAGCCCAGGTTGTAGATCGGCGAGGTCGACTATAATACTAATATCACTGGGACTGATCTTCATTTGCAGAGTGCGAGGGCCACTAATCCGAATATCGACCATACTGGGAATATCACTGGCAATCATTAATTCTCTGGGAACATTCTGCAGTTCAATCGGAACCCGATAGCTGACCTCCAAGCGGCGCTCACCCATGATAAACATCCACAGCACCAGCGCAAAAAGGAGAGAGGTCACTTTAAATGTCCAATTATTTGTCAACAATTTGAACATCTACCTAGCCTTTCTTCTGCTGCTTGGGTTTTTTGTTTTTAACATTACGTGGTTCCAGCAAACGACCGAGAACTTTTTTCAAGCTAGTCGCATCGAGATTTCTGGTCATACCACCATTAACCGCCACCGAGATATTTCCCGTCTCCTCAGAGACAACAATAGCTACAGCATCAGCTAACTCTGTCAAGCCCAGTGCCGCACGGTGTCTGGTGCCGAGATCTTTAGTCAAATCGAGCCCCCGACTCAAGGGGAGAAAACATCCCGCTTTGGACAAACGTCCCTGTTGTACCACCAACGCACCATCATGAATTGGTGACGAAGGCATAAAAATTGACCGGATCAATTCACATGTTATGCGGGCGTCAATAACCGTACCCGACTCGAGAATATCATTAATACCATTTTCCCGTTCAACGACAATCAATGCCCCGATTTTGCGGCCACCCAAAATACCACAAGCCTTAACCAGTTCATCGATGGCAACCGACTCATCGTTCATACTAAGGCCACCAAAAAATGGGTTGCGTCCGACATGAACCAATGCCCGCCGAATATCGTTTTGGAAAATTACGATAATAACAAGGATAATTGAGGAGAGAAAATTACTTAGAAACCAATTGAGGGTATGCAGATCGCCGACTCTGGATGCTACATATACGGCGAAAATCACTGCCAAACCAAGGAGCATTTGTACCGCACGGGTACCCCTGATCAGCAGAATAATTCGATAAATTATAAAAGCGACAATAACTATATCCAGAATATCTAACAGACGGATATTTGTAAGGACATCTAGCATTGCAGCCACCCTGCGAAAGTTATTGCATTAAAGTTATGAAATCAAAATCTAAACCAGAATTGGCCTAGATAAATATATTGAATAAGTTATGGCAGTCGTTGCTCCCTTATCGCCCAAGCGACCAGCGCTGCTTCTCGAGTCGGACCGACATCATGAACCCGAAAAAGCTGCACACCCTGATTCACCCCAGCAGCAACCGTTGCCAGGCTACCAAATAGCCGTTCTTTTGGGTCGTCTTGTCCAATAACGGTACCGATAAAACTTTTTCGTGAAGTTCCCAACAATATCGGACAATCAAGCTGATGAAACTCATCCAGACGATGTAGTAACTCGAGATTCCCGACGGCACTTTTACCAAAACCGATGCCCGGATCTACCGCCAATCGACACTGCTCAATTCCGGTAGCCTGTGCCAGCTTAATACTCTCGCGTAAGCTAGCAATAACCTCAACCAACAAATTCTGGTACCCAACCTGTTGCTGCATAACTTCAGGGCGACCACTGGTATGCATCAAAAACAATCCAGCACCGCTATCTGCAGCGACTGTCGCCATTTCAAGATCAAAGTTAAGACCACTGATATCGTTGATAAAGTTAGCTCCAGCAGCAATTGCCTCACGAGCTACCAGCGACTTGCTGGTATCAATCGAAATCGGCATATCTGTATTTTGCCGCAGACCTTCAATAACCGGAATTACTCGTTCTAACTCTACGTCAACCGATACTTGAGCCGCTCCGGGTCGAGTGCTTTCGCCACCAATATCAAGGATAGCCGCACCATCTTTGAACATTGCCAACCCAAGCCTGATAGCTGAATCAACTTCGTGATGCCGACCGCCAGCGTAAAAGGAGTCCGGAGTTACGTTTAAAATCCCCATAATAGCTGGTCTGGTCAAGTCAAGCCGGCATTCCCGCCCTAACAACGACTTAACCGGAGTTGAAATCACGATTTTTGCGACTCGTCCTCACTTGTATCCGCTTCTGCCGTTGCTTCTGCTGGCAACTCGTCTACGGGAGCTGAAGCATCCGCAGCAACAAAAGTCTCACTGTCACCACTAAGGTCAGCTTCTTTTTGCGGCTCATCGAATACCGTATCGTCAGTTTTAGGAACTAAATATTCGGGGATTCCCTCGGGAAAAACGGTCTCAAGGATTTCGCTACTTTCCAGGGTTTCCTTTACCAGCAACTCCTCTGACAATAAAATCAATTGGTCCTTATGATCTTTAATCAGAGTACGGGTGGTTTCATAGTTTTCGGTGACGATGCGACGTATTTCGTTGTCGATATCGACAGCAGTCGCTTCACTATAATTTTTCATATGTCCCATATCACGGCCAAGGAACACTTCACCCTCTTTTTCACCAAATGCCATCGGGCCAATCTTATCACTCATACCCCATTCGCAAACCATCTTACGGGCAATTGCAGTTACTCGCTCAAGATCGTTACTAGCGCCGCTGGTAACCGATTCAAAGGTTAGCTCTTCGGCAACCCGACCACCCAGCAATGACCGGATGCGAATATGCAAGCCGTTGGCCGTTTCGCTGTACTTCTCTTCGGTCGGGAGATACATGGTAACTCCCATTGCCCGGCCACGGGGAATAATAGAAACTTTATGAACTGGATCGGAACCGGGAGTCAACAATGATACCAGGGCATGACCAGCTTCGTGGTAAGCGGTAACTTTTTTCTCCGCTGGAGTAATTACCAGCGAACGTCGTTCGGCACCCATTAAAACTTTATCTTTAGCCGCTTCAAAATCATCCCGATCAACTGCATTTTTATTAGACCGAGCTGCCAGCAATGCCGCTTCATTGATCAAGTTAGCGAGATCAGCACCCGAAAATCCCGGTGTTGCTTTGGCAATCACCTCAAGCTTTACATTTTCATCCATAGGTACTTTACGGGAGTGTACTATGAGAATTTTATGCCGACCTTTAATATCGGGAAGGGGCACCATAACTTGACGGTCAAAACGTCCTGGCCGCAACAAGGCGGGATCAAGGACATCGGGACGGTTGGTTGCAGCAACCAGAATAACTCCATCGTTTGACTCGAAACCATCCATCTCTACCAGCAACTGGTTCAAAGTTTGCTCGCGCTCATCGTGTCCACCACCAAGACCGGCGCCACGATGACGACCGACGGCATCGATTTCATCAATAAAGATTATACATGGGGCATTCTTTTTCCCCTGTTGGAATAAATCACGCACCCGGCTGGCACCGACACCCACAAACATTTCGACAAAATCAGAACCGGAAATAGTAAAGAAAGGCACCCCAGCTTCACCGGCAACTGAACGAGCCAGCAAAGTTTTACCGGTTCCCGGTGATCCTACTAACAGAACCCCTTTGGGAATTTTTCCACCTAACTTGGTAAATTTTTTCGGGTCTCTCAGGAACTCGACAACCTCTTCCAATTCTTGTTTTGCTTCGTCAACCCCGGCAACATCTTTAAAAGTTACCATTCCCTGAGTATCGGTCAGCAGTTTCGCTTTACTTTTACCAAAGCTCATTGCTTTACCACCACCACCCTGCATCTGGCGCATAAAGAAAATCCAGACTGCAATTAAAAGCAGAATCGGCCCCCATGAAATCAACAAAGTAAACCAGAACCCTTGGTCGTCAACCGGTTTTGCTTCGATGATAACGCCCTTCTCTTTCAGCTCGGGGATTAATTGTTCATCCATTGGTGCATGAGTCTGGAACTTACTGCCATCGGCAAACACACCAGAAACCTGACTGCCTTGAAAAGTGATATTGATTACCTGACCGTCATCAACCGCGCTGAGAAACTCAGTATAGTTGATCTGTTTCAGCTCAGTATCCTTCTGGGTCATCATATTAAAAAGCATGATCATCAACAGTGAAATGACCAGCCACAGTGCTAAATTTTTCTGAAATTGGCTCACAAGACCCCCTATGGAGTAGTTGTTAAATGGTTATTGTATTTGTTCTAAAAAAATCGACATTGATTGTTAAAACTAGCTGAAAAAACTACCATATAATATCATCTCCCGACAAGCTTTTTGTCGGCTATTTTACCATTCTACAACAGCTCCACACGCAAGATAGTACCACCATCCAAGCTGGCTACTTTTTGGTTCGAACGACGCATCCCTCCCAGCCAGATGATCGTTTCACCACTGACCAGAACGGGAACTCGCAGACGCTCCTCAAGTTCTATTTTATTATCAGAGAAGTAACACTTCAAACGTTTATGCCCCGTCATCCCTTGCGGCACGAAACGATCGCCAGACTGCCAACTACGCACCCGCAATGGTGCAGACAAGTCTGCTACTGAGAATTCGGCAATACTAGCTGATTCTCCGCCCTGCTCAGTCGATAAAGAGAGACGCAGCACCCTGCCATCGGGCAACTCAACTGCCCCGGGAACATCTAAAGACAAATCATAGGCGACCGGAAGTTCAGGCGCTGCAACCCGAAACCATAGCGTTTCATAGCGCCGTGCCACCCAGGCATCGGGCAAATCTAACTGTGCCTGACTGCGCGAATTCAGCAACAACCCCGCCACTGCTTGTAGGTGCACTGCTTCGATTCGCTGCAAATCACCACGCACCCGCCTTAACGCTTCACGCAACAAACGCAATCGCAGGGCAGGATGTACCTGCAACAAAGCAGTCCTATCCAGGCGGATACCATCGTCAGACGCAATCACCAAAGCTTGGAACTGGCAGTCAACCTGTTCCTGCCAATAATTTTCTTCGATTTGAATTTGCCGGGTTAATCCTGCCAGCCGAGTGCCAAACTGGGGATTGAGTTCCTGCAATTGGGGAACAATCTGGGCACGCAAGCGGTTACGCAAAAACACCGGGTCACGATTGCTGGCATCTTCAACCCAATCAAGGTCATGGGCTTGTGCATATGCCATGATCTCTTTACGGCTACAGTCGAGCAGTGGTCGCCACCAGGCATCTTGATTAACCCGCATCGCTGCCAGTCCACTCAGCCCGCTACCACGCAACAAGCGCAGCAAAAAGGTTTCGACTTGATCATCACGATGATGGGCAAGAACAATTAAATCGGCATCAGCCTGAACAGCAAGTCGCTGCAAAAACTCGCGGCGTGCCTGTCGACCTGCCATCTCAAGACTCAATTTGCTTTCATTTGCCAATGCTGCGACATCACAGGTTTCAATATGGCAGGGAATACTCCATTGAGCGCAGAGCTTCTTAACAAAATCGGCATCACCTGAACTTTCGGGTCGAAGCTGATGATCGAGATGGGCAACCTGCAAAGAAAGGTTTAAGGCTCCCGCAAGTGACTGCAATAGATGCAGCAATACGACCGAATCAACCCCACCAGAAACTGCCACCAGCAACTTGCGGGAACCATGGGGGAGACGTTGAATAACTGCTTGCTCTAAAGGGGGGTATTTCATGGATCCAGAAAATCCTGTCAAATGCAATCGGGAGACTTCCCAAACTATAAACGAAAAAAGCCCTCCCCGATAGCGGGAAAGGCTTTAAAATGGTGGCGGTGCAGAGATTCGAACTCCGGACACTGCGGATATGAGCCGCATGCTCTAACCAACTGAGCTACACCGCCGAATCTATCTGAAACTCCAAAGGAGATATCGGCTTTGGTTGCGGGAGAAGGATTTGAACCTCCGACCTTCGGGTTATGAGCGAAAAACAAGACAACCCACTTTATTCAAGAAAAACAGTAACTT
>DAOWKG010000141.1 GCA_030639985.1 Desulfuromonadaceae bacterium | reverse complement strand
GAATTGACCAAGCTCGGCTATCAAATCAAGCCATCACAAACCAATTATGTTTTTGCCGTGCCTGCTGCTGCCGATGGTAAGCGGGGTTATGAAGCGTTGCTGCGTAAAAAGATTCTGGTACGTTTTTTCTCTGATCCACTGTTGCAGCACGGCTTGCGCATATCCATTGGTAGTCGGGAAGAAATGGAAAAAACTTTGGCAGCACTGATCGAAATTGGTTAGTCGCTCATTTAATTTTGCCACTAAGGCACCAAGGACACCAAGAAAGTCAAAAAACTTTTAACGGAGAGATGCAGAGGATAATCAAAATCTATTTTTGGTTTTAAACCCTTAAAGCACTTTTTTCTGCGTACTCTCCAGCTCTGCGCCTCTCCGTTAGAATGGTTTTCTTGGTGCCCTTGGTGGCTAATGTAAGTTTCTTATCGAAAGTAGAATTAATAATGTCTCTACCCCCAATATTGATCACCACCGAACAGGTCGCCGAATTTGCCGACGAATTGAATCGTTATCCCGTAATTGCGGTCGATCTGGAAGCAGATTCGATGCACAATTATCAGGAAAAAGTATGCTTGTTGCAGTTTACTACCCCAGACAGAACTGTTTTGATCGACCCGCTGGCCGGGGCGGATTTGTCCTCTTTGCGACCGCTAATGGCAAATCGACAGATTCGTAAGATTTTTCATGCGGCCGATTATGATATCCGCTGTCTGGCTCGCGATTTTGATATCGAGATAGATGGCTTGTTTGACACCATGATTACCAGTCAATTTCTGGGTGAAGCCAAATTTGGACTGGCCGATGTATTGAGAAAATACTTTTCGGTTGAGCTTGATAAGCAGTATCAGCGTGCCGATTGGTCTAAGCGCCCACTTTCTGAGCCGATGATTCGCTACGCTGCTGCCGACACCAGCTATCTCCATGAACTGGTAGAAATTTTAGAGGCGAAGTTGGTCGAAATAGGGCGGCTTGAATGGGTGCAGGAAGAATGTGCCCTGCTCGAAAAGGTACGTTTTGCCACCCGTCAAGGGGCTATGTTTCTCCGTTTTAAGGGGGCTGGAACCCTTAGTCGGCGGCAATTGGCGGTATTGGAGAACCTGTTGCACTGGCGTGATGCTGAAGCGCAACGCCGCGATCGACCGCTGTATAAAGTTTTTGGCAATAAGGAGTTGCTGGAGTTGGCGCGAGCAATGCCAGAAACTTCGTCACAGCTTGCCAATGTAGCAGGAGTTTCATCCCGTTTGATTGATCGTTTTGGTAGAAAAATTCTGCCGGCTATTACTGCTGCCCTTAATCTGTCTGATGAGGTGCTGCCGATTTATCCCCGGGGCGAGCGGCGGGCAAAAGATCCCCAGATAGAAAAACGGCTAATCCGGTTGAAGGAGTGGCGCAAATCGGCAGCTGCAGGGTTGGCGCTGGATCCGGGTGTGCTGATTAATAATACTATGTTGGAAGAGTTAGCGCGGCGACATCCGGCAACCGCTGCTGATCTGGCTGAAATCGAAATTTTGAAAAATTGGCAACGTCAGGTGTTGGGTGATGGAATTCTGCAAACTTTGAATTGAGCCATGGAAACCTTTACACTATTATTGATTATCTTTTCAGCATTTATGCATGCGCTGTGGAACCTGCTGGTGAAACAGAGTAACGATAAAACGATCTTTATCTGGTGGATGTTTGTCTCTTCCTGGAGCATGATGACAATATACACTGTCGGCTTCGGGGCGTTTCCCAACTTAAATTTACGTTTAGTGATTCTTGCCGCATTGTCGGCAATTTGTTTTGTCCTTTACCATTGGTTTGGCGGTTTTGCCTATCGGGATGGGGACCTGTCTGTTACCTATCCTCTGGCACAAACCGCGATGTTTTATGTCCCCATCTGGGGCGTTATTTTTTTGGGCGAAAGTTTAACTCCTGTCGGGATAGTAGGAATTGTATTGATCGCCCTGGGTGCCTACTGCATTCAGTTGCGTCAAATTACCCCTGCTGAACTTTTGCGGCCATTTACATTGATCGGTGATCGCTCGGTACAAGCAGCATTAATCGCCGGTTTTGTTTACTCAATCGGAGCAATAATCGACAAGATCGGTATCGACAGTTATTCTGCCTATCCGTTTACCTATGTGCTGGTCTTTTTTATGCTCGTGTTTATGTCGCTCAACTTGTTGCGCCCCTGTTATCGGGGTCGGATTTTGGCGGAGTGGCAGCAAAATCCAAAATTGATTCTCTGGTCGGGACCAGTTATCCTTGCATCATTCATGTCGTTTCGCTTTGGACTCCAGTTAGCGCCGGTCAGTTATGCGATCCCGGTACGACAAATTAGTCTGTTGATCGGGGTATTGATTGGGTTAATATTTCTGGGTGAATCGTTTGGTCGTATCCGCTTAACCTCAACGGGATTGATTCTGGTCGGGGTATTTCTGATTTGGCACGGCTGAAAATATTTTCAACCATTACAAAAGAACACGGAAGAGGTTATTAATTATGAAATATATTGCCGATACATTTGAAAATAAGACAATTCTTATTACTGGCGGAGCAGGGTTTATCGGCTCGAATCTTGCCTTTTATTTTCAGGAGAACCATTCTGGAGCTAAGGTGGTTGTGCTGGATAGTTTTCGTAGTGGCGAAACACTGTCTAATGGCAACTTGAAAAGTTTTGGTCATTTTAAAAACTTGCTCGGCTTTACCGGCGAGGTGATCAGTGGTGATATCAATGACTATGCGCTGCTTGAGTATCTCGAAGTAAATTATAAATTTGACTATATCTTTCATGAGGCAGCTATTTCAGATACGACGGTATTGGAACAGGATTTGATGATCAAAACCAATGTCAATGCCTTCAAAGATCTACTTGATCTTGCCGTGATCCATGGTGCCAATATGATCTATGCCTCCTCTGGTGCAACCTATGGCGATGCCCCTTCGCCGCAAACCGTTGGCTGTGAAGCACCACAGAATGTATATGGTTTTTCCAAGCTGCTGATGGATAATTTGGCGCGTGAATACATGGTGCGTGAAAAGATCAGCATCGTTGGCTTGCGCTATTTTAATGTTTATGGCCCACATGAGTTTTTTAAAAATAAAACCTCCTCGATGGTAGTGCAGTTTGGTCATCAGCTGCTCAGTGGCAAGAACCCGAAACTTTTTGAGGGTTCAGATAAAATTCTCCGTGATTTCATCTACATCGAAGATATCTTCCAGGCAAACATTAAGGCGATGGTGCCAAAGGAGAGCGGTGTCTACAATGTCGGGACGGGGAAAGCCCGATCATTCCAGGCTATTGTCGATATTCTTCAAAAAGAGCTGGGGACAACATTTAAATGTGAATATATCCCTAATTTGTTGGTCGGACGTTATCAGTTTCATACCGAGGCAGATATTGAGTCGACCCGAGCCGGACTGGGGTACGAACCACGTTTTGAGTTGGAAGATGGGATCAAAGCTTATCTGCCAGAGATTAAACGCATTTATGATGAAGAATTGTAGCGATTACCGTCGTTAGGAGTTAAATACATGAAAAATCTGGCTAACTTTTTGTTTGAAGTCGGTATGCTCAAGCGGACGCCGCGCACAGGGTTTCAGTTTCTTGGTTCCGGGGCTGAATCGGTGGCGGAACATAGTTTTCGTACCGCCATGATCGGTTATACTCTGGCGCAGATGGATGGTAGCGCAGATGTCGGTAGGGTGTTGCAATTATGTTTATTTCACGATATCCCCGAAGCACGAACCGGTGATCTTAATTACGTTAACAAAAAATATGTCAAAGCCGATGAAAATAAGGCGGTCAACGATTTGGCGAGACAATTGCCGTTTGGTGACGATTATCGGGATACTTTGTCTGAGTTTAATGCCCGTGAAACTCATGAAGCACTCCTTGCCCATGATGCCGATCAGTTGGAGATGGTGCTGTCGCTGAAAGAGCACAAAGACCTTGGCAACCGTAATGCCGATGAGTGGTATCCGTTTTCCAAGTTGCGCTTAAAAACCGAAATTGCCAAACAGTTGGCGGAGACAATCTGGAAGACCGATTCGACGAAGTGGTGGTTTGATGATGATCATAATTGGTGGGTCAATGGTGGAAAAGGGTGATGTCGGGTGAGAGTTGCACGGCATCTGCGGCGTTACCGCCCAGATTTTCGTCCTCGACGTAGCTGGCGCTACGCCTGTGGCTAAAACCTGTGCTGCGCCTTGCACCTACCATACATCTCTCACCCTTTGGGGCTTATGGTGTTCTGGTTAGGGGCGGATATAGAATCCGCCACTACTAATGAAATGGCTAAGCAAAAATTTCGCACCACAAGGCGTAGTGGCTTTTCGAGGGAGAAGGCATACGTGTAGTATGTCGAGGTCTCGAAAAACTGCTGCAACACCGTGGGGCGGACTTTTTGCAACGCCATCAATTCTTGACCCTTCGGAAAAGAAGTGTTATCAACCTTCTCCGATTGAATTTTGGTAGTTTAAGGAGTAAATCATGCTCGATATTAAATACTTACGTGACAACTTTGCGGCAGCCGAAAAAGCCCTTGCGACTCGATCCGGCAAGGTCGATCTTTCTGGCTTTCAAATGTTGGATCAGCAGCGGCGCGAACTACTCAATGAAGTAGAGGCGCTAAAAGCCGAAAAAAATAAGGTGTCTGCTCTGATTGGGCAAACCAAAGATAAAAGTCAGGTGCAGGGCGAAATCTCCCGAATGAAAGAAGTTTCCGCGCAGATAAAAATTCTTGATGATCGCTTACGTGAAGTCGCAGATAACCTCAGTGAACTGCTGATGGGAGTACCGAATATTCCCCATCCACAAAGCCCAGTTGGTGCTTCCGAAGATGATAACGTTGAAGTGCGTACCTGGGGTGATAAACCAGCCTTGAATTTCACTCCTAAGGCACACTGGGATGTCGGTGAAGGTTTGGGAATCCTCGATTTTGAGCGCGCCAGTAAGCTCTCAGGTGCCCGTTTTTGTGTTTATTTTGGTGCCGGTGCGCGGTTGGAGCGGGCGTTGATCAACTTTATGCTCGATCTGCACACGACTGAACATGGCTACACCGAAACGCTCCCACCATTTTTAGTCAATCGCGCCTCCATGACTGGAACTGGACAGTTGCCTAAGTTTGAAAGTGATCTGTTCCATACCGAAGATGTTGACCTGTTTTTAATTCCCACGGCAGAAGTGCCGGTCACCAACCTGCATCGGGATGAAATTCTTGCCGAAACGGATCTGCCGATCTGTTACGCGGCTTATACACCATGCTTCCGTAAAGAAGCAGGTTCACACGGTAAGGATACCCGTGGTTTGATTCGTCAGCATCAATTCAATAAGGTCGAGATGGTCAAGTTTGTCCGTCCAGAAGATTCTGATGCTGAACTGGAATCGCTGCTGGGTAACGCCGAAAAAGTGCTGCAGCTGCTACAGCTCCCTTACCGGGTCGTCGATCTGTGTACCGGTGATATTGGCTTTTCAGCATCCCGTACTTTTGATATTGAGGTTTGGTTGCCGGGGCAGGAATGTTATCGGGAAATCTCTTCCTGTTCCACCTTTAGCGATTTTCAAGCCCGTCGGGCATCGATTCGTTTCCGCCGTGAAGGTGCCAAGAAGCCCGAATTGGTCCATACCATTAACGGCTCTGGCTTGGCGATTGGGCGCACTTTGCTGGCAGTTTTGGAAAATTATCAGCAGGAAGACGGTTCGGTGTTGATTCCCGAAGTGTTGCAGCCATATATGGGTGGGATGACAAAAATAGTGAAGTAGGGGCAGGTTTAGCTTGCCTTTTGTTTTCTTTTTCGTTAAAGTCCCACAGTTTTTCGAAAGAAAAATAATTACAGTTCAAAGTTACGGAGGAGTGGCCGAGTGGCTTAAGGCGGCGGTCTTGAAAACCGTTGAACGCAAGTTCCGTGGGTTCAAATCCTACCTCCTCCGCCATTTATTAAAAAACTATGCTCGCAAGATTTGAAGCGTAGTGAACGCTGACTTAATGTCAGAAGAGCCGACAGGATGTCGGTGGCAGAGAACGTAGGGGAGCCGACGCAGGAACCAGCGTGATGCTGGTGACGCAGTGGGCAAATCCTAGCCAGGTTTGAAGCTTGAAAATTGAATAATAGTTGATTGCGGAGAGGTGACCGAGAGGCCGATGGTGCTCGCCTGCTAAGCGAGTGTAGTGTATGCTACCGGGGGTTCGAATCCCCCCCTCTCCGCCAGTTATTCTAAAAGGGATTGACAAATTCCCTAAAGTAAGCGATAAAACGCATCTTAATGCGCCGCTAGCTCAGCTGGATAGAGCGTCTGACTACGGATCAGAAGGCCGGGAGTTCGAATCTTCCGCGGCGCGCCATTAAAATTAACGGGTTACAGCTACTTAGCTGTAACCCGTTTTTAGTTTTTGTCCACGCTTTGTCCCTCCGGTGTCCAATAAAGTTCCAGCTGGCACCCCTATCATGACTGGCCCCAATTGCCTACATCGTGCGAGCTTCGTTTTCCGTGTCTCTGATAGATCCGATTAGACTAGCGAGTTCGAGGTCTCAAGGCGTTTGCTCTGCAGCCAGCAAGGTACTAACAGATTCTTTT
>DAOWKG010000219.1 GCA_030639985.1 Desulfuromonadaceae bacterium | reverse complement strand
GATATCATCAACACTATAACCAATCATATCTGCAGCACTTTGATTTACTTCCAGAAACATCCCATCAGACAATTGCGAGCGAAATATTCCCGCCATAGCAGTATCAAAGATGCTACGATACTTGTCTTCACTCAACTTTTTTTCTCGTATAATGGCATTGACACTGGCAGCTAAATGTTCAAATTCGGCAAAATAAATCTTGCTACAATCTATCTCTTCACCGGTCTGAGTCACCTGATCGAAAAAAGTTGAAAACCGATCAAACTCTTTCCGCAACCTGCGCCCGAGCATCCTCGACAACACCAGAATAAGGGTAATAAGAAGCAGCGTAATTATCGCAATATTACGAACATAGCGATTTTGCTGCGTGTTGGCCTTGGCCTGCAATGCCACAACTGCAGTTTCGATATCATCAAGATAGACACCGGCACCTATCAACCATTGCAAATCGGCAACACCGTAAATAAAAGAAGTTTTGGGGTATAAGTTATCAGAATCGGTCAATTTCGGCAGAGAGTAGTAGATATAATCACCCCTGGTTGCAACGCTGCAGCATGTTCCTGGGCAAATAACACCTTGGTTTTTTCGGGATTTTTAGCAAAAGATTCCCACAGTTTCAAGGGTTCTGTAACGACGCTACCATTAGCGACCAGAGCATCACCATTATAGCGGTTAACAAAGACATAACCGCCAGTGCCAAAACGGATTTTGCTAATCATGGTCAGCAAATCTGCTTCTACCTGTGCTGCCACATCATCTACATATAATCCAGTACCAATAAACCAGTTGTATGGAGCAAATCTTTTAACATAAGATATTTTGTGGTAATTTTTGTCGCCCGCCGTCGGCTTGGTCCAGTAGTAATCACAATAACCTTCCCCTTTTTGACCGACAGTTTCGATCATTTCCTGTACCACAAGCTTGCCACGTTGATCCTGAACTTGCAGAAGATTTTTCCCTTCCAGTTCTGGTCGATCGGCAAACAGAAGTTCGATACCGTCTAATCGGGTAGCAAAATAGTAACCGGTACCGTTAGCAAAACGGATTGCCCTTAAGGCATCTAAGAATCAACTTTTCGATCTCTGCCTGTGATTTTGTCGCCACATTCTGCTGGTAGATATTTTCGGCAATGGCAATGGCTTCATAAGTGCGCTGTTTAACTGTTATCTTGGTCTCGTCCTCACTACGAGCTCGATATTGCTCAATAATGGCAACTACCCGTTTCACTTCCCTCTTTATCAGTTCCTGCTGACCTTTCACATAGCTGGCACGCAGATCCCTGACTTGGTGCTCAACCCACTTGGTCAAAAACATTATCTGCAAAACCATAACTATCAGGGCTAACAATACCAAGGTAGTTACGGCAATCAGCTGAAATCGACTGATCAGTTTAATCGGTTTTTTACCCATCGCAAAAATCCTAGCCCACTCCTAAAAAAAACAATATCCACAGAAAAAGAATTCGGTAACAAACTTACACTTGACAATAAAGTCATCATTTGTTCAGCTATATACATAGCTACTCATAATGAACATGCTTAATACAATGAACAACAACTTCTTATTATTGGGGCTACTATGTCGCGAAAACCACTTTTAAACGATGATCAAATCATTCACGACAGCATAAAAGCTATCAGCGCAATTCCACAAACCAAAGTTGAATTACGCCTCCATAAAGGGGGAGGACCATTCGCTGGAACCTTTCGCCTTGCTGGTCCTTGGGGAATTAACCACTATTATATAAAAATTGTACCAAAATTGACCCCACAACTCACTGATTTAGTTATTCATCAGATAAAAACCTCCCCAGCACCACAAAATTCCAGACCACTCCTGGTCAGCCACTACATATCTCCAAAATTAGCCGGGCTATTAAAACAAAAAGGGGTTGAATATGCCGATTGTGCTGGCAATCTTTACCTGAACCAGTTGCCCCTTTATGTCGAAATTGGCGGACAAAAGCATCCGCAAAAACCACCCGGAGCAGATCGTTTGTTCCGTTCTGCGGGGCTGAAACTAATTTATCTGCTATTGCGCAATCAAAGCGCTGCCAATGCCACCTACCGGGTTCTTGCCGATGATGCCGGAATTGCGTTGGGAGCCATTGGCGACCTGTTTGCCGAACTGGAAAAACGTGGCAACCTGACCACCGACACACAGGGGCAGCGACATCTACAGGCGACCGAAGAGCTGCTACAACGCTGGCAATTGGGCTATCTTGAGACCTTGCGGCCGAAATTATTTTTGCAACGCTGCCAACTAACCCCAGGTGACAATGTCACTCACATCAGTGAACGATTAAAACAGCTGCCGCATGGCAAGCAGGTTCTTATCGGCGGTGAACTTGGTGCGGCGCTATTAACCAGCGGATTTAAGCCCCAAAATGCAATTCTCTATCTGCAGCCAGAGCTACTGCTGAAAACCATGCTGCAATTGCACCTGGTTCCCGATCCAAACGGTGAAATTACCTTATTGCAACCATTTGGACCGCAATGCAACTGGGGCGGTTGGCAACCTGAGGGGCTAACATTGGTTGACCCGTTGTTAACCTTTGCCGAACTTTCCGGTAGCACCACCGATCAGGTTGCGGACAAACTCTATCAGCAATACCTTGCACCCCGATTAAGCGGCTGAAATATAACTTCAGACAACTGCTGTAAATTAGTGAAAAAATTATTGTTCCGTAAGTTTAAAACTGTTATAGAGGCGGATGGTAATTTTCAATAAAACATACTTATAGACGACATTAAACATGGGCTTGCAGTACCTATCAGACCAAACAGTCAAAATCTAAATCGGATTATTCAATGCAGCTGGTTCCAAAAATTCTCAAGCTACTTGATCGGACCGGCTTTCGCCTGCTGATTCTGGCCATCCCGGTCGGTATCGTTGCCGGTGGCGGAGCCTTGGCATTTTACTTTGCTACCAACAGTGTCGAACATCTGATGCTGGGTAAAATCGGTAATTTTCACCCGCCACTCGAAGGTACGCCTGAGAGTGCCTTTACTACCTTTATCGACAACCTCTCAGTTCCTTATCGCTGGGCGCTATTCTTATTGCCAGCACTGGGTGGATTAATTTCTGGCTGGTTGGTCTATACCTTTGCCCCCGAGGCTGAAGGGCACGGAACTGATGGTGCCATTGAAGCATTTCACCGCAAAGGTGGGATTATTCGCGGGCGGGTACCTATCATCAAAACTATTGCTTCGGTAGTTACCATCGGCACTGGTGGCTCTGCCGGACGGGAGGGGCCGATTGCCCAAATCGGTGCAGGATTCGGTTCTTTTGTGGCGACCAAACTGGGGTTGTCGGCCAAAGATCGACGGCTATTACTGATGGCAGGGATGGCAGGTGGGATCGGGGCAACCTTCCGCTCCCCGCTGGGTGGAGCGCTGTTTGCGGCTGAAGTGCTCTATCGTGACCCCGATTTTGAGCATGAAGGGCTGATCCCCTGCATAATTTCATCCATTATCGCCTACTCTCTATTTGGTGCGGTAACTGGCTGGAAACCGCTCCTTGATACCCCGCTGTTCCGCTTTGATCACCCCTCCGAACTCCTTTTATATCTGATTCTGGGCATCCTCTGCGCCCTCTCCGGGGTCGTTTATGTCAAATTCTTTTATGGTATGCGCGATCTTTTTCGCAAACTACCGATGCCAAATTGGCTCAAACCGGCACTAGGCGGATTACTCCTCGGCATCCTGGCAATGTTTATCCCTCAGGTTCTCGGTTCCGGCTACGGCTGGGTACAAGCAGCGCTGTACGGCAAGATGGCCCTATGGGTCATGCTGGTCATTGCTCTGGCTAAGATCGTCGCCACCAGCCTCACCATTTCATCGGGTGGTTCCGGTGGTGTATTTGCCCCCAGCCTGGTAATCGGCGCGATGCTTGGCGGTACCTTTGGTGCCACTGCCGAAATTCTCTTCCCGATGCTGGTACAGGATCCCCGCGCCTACGTTCTGGTCGGTATGGCTGGCTTCTTTGCCGGGGTCGCTAATGCACCAATTGCAACCCTGATTATGGTCAGTGAACTTACCGGTAATTACGGCCTATTAGCCCCGCTGATGCTGGTCTGTGTGGTCGCCATGATTGTGATGCGCAAAAACTCCATCTATGAGCAACAGGTGGCATGTCGATTTGACTCCCCCGCCCATCTCGGTGATTTTGTTATCGATATTCTCGAAGGGATTAAAATCCGCAGTCTCTCCCGTAAAGGGCGTAAACCAACGTTGATTCCAGAGGGAATGACCCTGCCCGAAATTTTAAACAAAATTGCGCCGGCAAAAACGACCTACTATCCAGTTGTTAATGATGAAGAATTGATGGTGGGTATTTTTTCCATGACCGATATCCGCCGTATTCTAAATGAAGATATCCCCCCCACTCTGGTCATTGCCGGGGACATCGCTACCCGTAATGTCATTACCGCCAATCCCGAAGAACACCTGACCGACGTCATGAAAAAACTTACCGCCCGCAATCTCGATGAGATCCCGGTAGTTGACACCGAAAACCCTCAAAAAGTCCTCTATATGATGTCCCGCCGTACCCTGTTGGCTCACTATGCGGAGCAGATGGAAAAAACCAAGCAAGATTACCAAGAATAGGTAGTTTCCAGCCATAAGCAGGCTTTGATTTTGTTTTGCACCCATTCCCTAATATGGGAACAGCGTGGCTGTCCAAGACGTTTACTGCTATGAAACTGTGCTGGATTGCTTGGTGTTTGGTCTTTTCGCCATTAGAGACGTTTACGTCTCGTGAGGCGACACACCGCTCAACCAATCTAACGTGCGGATAATTTTTATTATGCCCGTAACAATATCGAAGGGTTGCCATGAAGCCGGTAGCTATTCACAAAATCCCCCGTTGAAATAGCGTAGAAACCCTTGCGAAAGAAATAAAAAAGAGTTTTTTTTCTTGCGTTTTCTTTGCGATCAAAGAAAATGAAGTCGGCTGTCGGTCCGAAAACCGACGGTCTTAAAATAATTCTTGACTGCAAACACATGTCAATTCTATATTTCGCCAAATAACGAAATGAGGATATTGTCATGCAACAACTCAGTCAGACCACCAAAGCCCTATCCGACCACAATCGGCTGCGCATCCTAAAAATGTTACAGCTTCGCCCGCTATGCGTGTGTGAAATCACCGCCGTCCTGCAATTGTCGCCGTCAACCGTATCAAAGCATTTAAGTCTGTTACGCCATGCCAACTTGATCAACGACCATAAAGAAGGCAAATGGGTTATCTGCCACCTTGAAGAGCATCCAGGCAACCATTTTGCGGCAACCCTACTCCCATTGTTAGCCACCTGGCTGGAAGATGATCCGCAGATACAAGCCGACCGACAAAAGATTGCCAGAATCAACCGGGCAGATTTATGTTAGCAATTTTTACCGATCTGGCCGACTGGGTTATTTACAATCTATGTGGTCTATTGCCAACTGATAATCTGGCCCAAAGTCTCCATTTCTTTATTGAAGACACCAGCAAAATCCTGGTGTTACTGGTAGTAATGATCTATGTCATTGCCTTTTTACGTGCCTCACTCAACGTCGAAGCGGTGCGTAACTATTTGCAAAATCAGCACCGTTTTTTCGGCTATTTGCTCGGATCAATGTTCGGTGCGATCACCCCGTTTTGTTCCTGTTCCAGTATTCCGCTGTTCCTCGGTTTTACTACCGCCCGGATACCAGTGGGAATCACGATGGCATTTTTGATCACCTCCCCCATGATCAACGAGGTTGCGATCGTCTTATTAGGTGGCATTCTGGGATGGAAGTTTACTTTGATCTATGTCGGCGTTGGTATCGGTGCCGGAATGATGGGTGGTCTGCTCCTTGACCTGCTCCACGCCGAACGCTACCTGCAACCATTTCTGCGCGATGCAATCCCGGAAAATGAAGCAGTTGACCATCCCGAAACAAGTAAGCTTAAGCTTGATAGAATGGATCTTACCAGTCGCCATAAATTTGCCAAAGATGAATTAACCACCATTTTAAAACGAATTTGGAAGTGGGTATTTATCGGGGTTGGTGCCGGAGCGGCACTACACGGTTTTGTCCCCGATGGCTGGATCAGTGCAACCCTTGGTGCCGGACAGTGGTGGACTGTTCCCGCTGCGGTAATAGTAGGAATTCCCCTTTACAGCAATGCCACCGGAATCATCCCCGTAATCGAAAGTTTGTTGAACCATGGCCTGCCAGTTGGTACTGCGATGGCATTGATGATGAGTACCGTGGCCGCCAGTTTCCCCGAATTTGTCATGTTGAAACAGGTGATGCAGTGGCGCTTACTGGGGATGTTTTTAGTTATTTTGCTGATTCTATTTACTTGTAGCGGCTGGATTTTTAATCTGTTGTGGCTTTAGAACGCTATAAAATTACTAAAGGAGTAAGATTATGAAAACGGTAAAAGTATTAGGGACTGGATGTAAAAAATGCAATCAAGTATTCGAATTAATTGAGCAAACTATTAAAGCTCAGGGGTTTGATGCGAGCCTTGCCAAGGTGAGTGATTTAGCTGAGATGATGCAGTACAAGATTGTTTCGACTCCGGCGGTGGTAGTTGATGAGCAGGTCGTTTTGACTGGGGCAATTCCTACCAGAGAGCAGGTGGTTGAATGGCTCGGTTAACCGTGCGATAAGAGGTTCGACCAAAGAACTAAGTTCCTAACACCGGCGGGTCGCAAGCTCACACAGACTATTCTGATATGGTATTTCTATAACAAACAGGAGCCGCAAGTTAACCGGATCCCAAAATAATTTATATAGAATTATTTTTTGGCATCATCGACAGCATCTTTTGCTTTGTCCAAAAGGCTACCGATCTTTTTGCCAGCCTTTTCTGCCTCGCTATCATTTTGACAACCAACAATTAAAAAGGAAAAAACCACTGCCAACAACACTATCAATTTAGTAAATTTCATTTTTACTTTTCCCCTTTTTTTCAATAGCTTCCCCATAAATAGACTTAAAAATTCCATATTTACGCCATATCTGTTAATGTCTGCCAGCAATTATACCATCTCGTTAAAACAGGTGCATATATTTAATTTAACAACTGCTGCAATACCCGATCGGTGCGCTACCCAAAGGAACTATAATGCCAGCTAAAAAAATTATGATTATAGATAATGAAGAGGGGCTGTGCCGGATGATGGCGGCGGTATTGATGGATGAAGGTCACGGCACCAGAACCTTCAATGACCCACTCGAAGCAGTGGAGCTGTTTCGTCCCGGCATCTGGGATCTGGTTATCAGTGATATCAAAATGCCGGGTATTGATGGTCTTGAGGTGCTGCGACGCATAAAAGCGATTGAACCCGATATCCCGGTCATTATGATTACTGCATTTGCCACCGTTGAAATGTCGATTCAGGCACTCCGTAACGGCGCTTACGATATGTTGACCAAACCGTTTGAGCCCGACGAACTCATCTATCGAGTACGCAACGCCTTAAACCACAACCAACTGGCAACCGAAAATCAAAAATTACGCGAAGAGCTGGCTGATAAATTTAACTTTGATAACATCATCGGGGCTTCAACTATCCTGCAGCAGCTCCTCGATAAAGTTGAAAAAGTTGCTGTGCGAGAAACTGCCGCTCTTATCACCGGTGAATCGGGTACCGGCAAAGAACTTATCGCTCAAGCAATCCATTACAATTCACCTCGTAAAGAGAAACCATTTGTTGCCATCAACTGCGGAGCCATCCCCAGTTCGGTGCTGGAAAGTGAGCTGTTTGGGCACAAAAAAGGGGCATTTACCGGAGCCGACACCGACAAGGACGGACTCCTTAAATCAGCCGATGGCGGTACCCTGTTTCTGGATGAAATTGGCAACCTGCCGATAACGGTGCAAAAAACCCTGTTACGCTTCCTACAAGAGCAGGAATTTCATCGAGTTGGCGACACTGCCCCTACCAAAGTTGATGTCAGACTTATTTCGGCAACCAACTCCGAGCTGGAAAAAGAGGTTAAAGAAGGAACCTTCCGCGAGGATCTCTTTTATCGGCTCAATGTAATCAATCTCCACCTGCCACCGCTACGACAACGTAATGCCGATATTCCACTGTTGGCAGCCCATTTTATCGGCCAACAAAATAAGAAATTTAAAACCTCAATCGCCGGCTTTACCGCTGAAGCACAACAAGCAATCAAAGGTTATGCCTGGCCGGGAAATATTCGCCAGCTTAAGAATGTTATTGAAGCGTGCATGACCATCGAAACAGAACCACAGATTAGTCTGGCGACACTGGTTCAGTTCATCGAAACGGATGAAACCTCAGCGGACAATGATGATTACAACAAGGCCCTTGCCCATTTTGAGGTCGATTATCTGCGGCAATTGCTCGGTTCGGTGAATGGCAATATTGAGGAAGCGGCAAAAAAGGCGAGTATGAATATGGCAACAATCTACCGCAAATTGAAGAAATACGGGTTGCGCAAACAGGATATTTTGTAGCACGCCACTTTTTTTCATGCCCGCAGATTTCGCAGATAAGTCGCTTTTAGTAATCGGCAGAAAATCTGCGGACAAATAAAGCTATTTCACTCTAAAGCTTATTTAAGGTGGAGGAACTTCAGTAACGAAACCCCAATTGACTTCATGCGCCAGAGGCCCCCAAAGGTTGAGGAATTCGAAAAACGGAACCCCGACCGGTTTCATCACCCATAGTCCCAAAACACTGAGCACCAGGAATACCATCCCCCAGTTAAGAATCTGGGTTCGCAACACCCAATTAGGTTCTACGTGCGGTTTCTTTTTTGCTTCGTCATCTTCTTCTGTACGCTTGCGAGCCCCGTTACGAATCAACCGTCCCGACGACAGGAAGATAACTGCGGTCACAAGGAACTGCGGCATCACTGCGACACTGAGAACTCCCATTGCCAACAAGACAGCGTAATACATTAACGCCGCCATCCCCAGATATGTCATCTGTTGACTTAGCTTCATCTTGACAACCTCAGACTAAAAAAAATTATGGGCGCTTAATCTCCAAACTGTATTAATGCCATGTACATTGCGATCAGGGCGGAACAGAGGCCAAAAATACAACCGGCGATCAGAAAAACCTGATCACCCCTCAGTTGATCCAGAGATAGCGACAGCAGACAGACCATCATTGTGCCATAAAGGGACTGCATTGACAAACCCTGCCTGAAACTACGCAGAAAAAGGATCGCAACAAACAGCGCCCAGAGGCTCAAATACGAAAACGTCGCCATAGCACTCGGAGTTTCCCCGTAGCCCAATTTTGGAAAAACTTCGTAACTGATGAGAGACAACCAGAACATCCCGAAAGGGAGCAAAGTACCGGCAGCATAAAGGTGCCCCTGTTTTTGACTGCGCATACCGACCATAATTTGAACCGTACCACTGATCAGCAGCAAACCACCGATATAACATGCAGAGTGTTCAACAATATTGGCCTTACAAAAAACGTAGGCAAGCAGACTGACCCCCAAAGCCAGCAGGCCGAAACCGGGTAACTGTTTATGCTCTTCTGTGTAATAAGTCGTAGTGCTCATGGCATGCTCCGCAAAATTAAAATAGATCGAAAGGGCCTTGCCGGAAGCAAGGCCCTTTCGGGTTAACACAATTCAACCGTTGATTAGTCTTGAACTTCCTGCAAGACGAGATCCTCTTCTTCTGCAAAGATCGGTTCGGTAGCAGTTGCTGGTGCAGTTGCTTTTTGGGTCCGTAGTGACAGTGCCATCATGGTACCAACCAGAAGGAGGACTCCGGCGACCATGAAGGAAGCGTCCATGCTGCCGGTTTTAACTTTCAGCATCTCGGAAAGGCGTACCATCGTGGCTGCACCGACACCCCAGGCAGAGAAGAGGATGCCGTAGTTCATCCCGAAGTTCTTCATGCCCCAATTGTCCTTGGTGAAAGAGGGGAAGAGCGAGAGGTTGGTGCCGTAGTTGAAAACCATGGCGGTGACCAGTGCGGCAACCAGAACGGGACTGCTGGAAGCGTTGCCCAAGATCGGAATAGCGGCAAACATCATAGCGGCCTGAAAGGCAAGCATGATGGCGAGCGTGGTTGCACGGCCGAGTTTATCAGAAACGACACCGGCAACCAGACGACCAGCGGCATTGCCAACTGACATGATGATAATAACCAGGAAGGCCATTTCACCCATGGAGGCTTTGGCCAGCCCTTTGGCACTACCGATAACCATCAGACCAGCACCTGAACCGAAGAAGAAACAGAGCCACAGGGTGTAGAACTTGGCGTCCTTGAACAGTTGTGACGGTTTCATATCGGGAACGCTGGCCGTTGATTTGGATGCTGCCTGATTGGCTTCTGGATCGGCGACAAAGTCTGCCGGGGGATTGGAAATCAGCATCCCAAGACTGGAGACTACGATTGCGAAAGCGATACCGAAGTACATCATAGATTGTTGCAGACCAACGGTGGCCAGCAAGTATTTTGCCAGTGGAGCAATGTAAACCGATGCCAGGCCGAATCCAGAGACAACGATTCCGGCGACCAGACCGGTTTTCTTGGGAGAAAACCACTTGAGTGCTGGTGGGGTAGCAGCGGAATAACCGAAACCGATCCCGGTTCCTGCCAACATGCCAAAGCCAACAACCCAGCCCCAGTAGTTAGTGGTTTGAGAAATCATGATAAAACCGGCACCAACCAATAAGCCACCGATAGCACAAGTGACTTTAGGACCAAATTTATCCTGACATTTACCCGCCAGAATCATTGCCGCCGCAAAAGCCAGACAAGCAACGGCATAAGGATCATTTACACTGGCAGCATCCCAAGTAAATGCACCGGGACCGCCGGTAGCGATTGAATCGACAATAGCTCCTTTGAAGATACTCCAGGTGTAAAGGATTCCCAGCGCCAGATTAATCCCCAGTGCCGCAAGTAGAACTTGTAAGCCGCGATTTTTGATTGTTTGTGGTTGCATTGTAGTAGTTTCCTCTCTCAATCTAGTAGTGTTAGAAGTTCCATAAGACAATTTATTTTGAGCAATTACTGAATTAAGTCGATGGGCCAAAGGCCATTTATTGTTAAAGTTAATATTGATTGGTCGAATTTCAGAATCGGGTCGTTGCGACACCAGCGGATCAGATTCTTTTGATAGTTCCAGCAAACCTTCTGATTGCAGCTGTCCTCCCAGTACCTCAGGATGGCGCTCGGTCAGGGCTTGAAACTTGTCACAATCCTGATAACTACAAGAGCAGTAATGAGACATGGCAACGACGTCATAGGGGGAGATATAATCTTCACCGACATCACAGTATTCTTGGTCGTAATAAGGGCAAATCGCCATTTTGATTCCTCCTGAAGAATTTCTCTTTGTTCTTTGTCCTCCCTTGAGCAAACCACATGCCAAGCGGATAAAAACCTATTTTACTTGCAAATTCGAGCAGTTAGCGGCGCACAAGTGGCGCCCGCGAAATCGTCCTGAAACTAGTTTTTTCGCAAAATTGCAAAAAAAAATACAGCCAAATAAAGTCAGCTGTAATGTCGATCAAAAAAAAACTTTTCAATTTTAGTTATTGATTTTACTGCGATTTCTCAGAATATTGAGGAGGAGTGATATAGGAATAAAGCACCGGTTCGCAATTATGGAATCGGCTTTAGATGTTTTTGCAAGTTTGCGAATTTACCTGACCACCGGCAAACAATCCCATCGGGTAGTGTATGCTGGCGACACCTGTTGCTGGTTCATAAACCAATCCTCTATGGGCCGTTGACCGCCAAACCAGATTTTCCCCCGCCCGCTCTTATTGATAGTATCAATTGTTGCCATCAACTTATTACGACTTAAATCGTCGCCAGGGGAATTAAACAGGTCGAGCTGAGCCCGATTCGGCGAACTGAAATCACCCAACATTATTCCTCCCTTGGCATAACGATAATCGACCCGCCAGATTGAATCGAATAGCCGGGTGGCAACAGCAAGGAGATCACGGGTGTCGGCACTGGGACGGTAGAGCTTACTGGTTGCAGAATTGCTGTAGTAGGGATCAGTTTTAGAGTGCGGACTGGTGCGAATAAAAACATTTACCATATTGGCACACTGGTTATCAGCGCGCAGCTTTATCGCTGCTCTGGCAGTAAACTCACAGATAGTTTCCCGCAAGGTAGCGTAGTCGGTAATCTTCTCACCAAAGGAACGAGAGCAGACGATTTGTTGCCGGGGTGATGGAACATTATCGAGTTCGATACAAGCTTCACCGTTAAGCTCCCGCACCGTCCGCTCCATAACCACCGAATAGCGTTGTCTTATTTGTCTGGTATCAATTTGTGCCAAATCGAGTGCCGTAGTGATTCCTCGTGCTAGCAATGTTTTGCTGTGTTTACGCCCCACTCCCCAGACTTCGGCAATCGGGGTAATAGCGAGCAACTTTTTTTGCCGCAGCGGATCGGATAAATCAACTACTCCACCAGTGGCCTTAAACTTTTTAGCGGCATAATTTGCCAGTTTGGTCAGAGTTTTAGTTGGGGCAATGCCAACACAAACCGGCACCCCGACATGCTGATAAACAGTGGTACTAATCTTACGACCATACTCTTCCAGATTATCGATCCCGGTCAAATCAAGAAAAGCTTCATCAATAGAATAAATTTCAACTTGCGGGGAAAATTCTTCCAGCGTTTGCATCACCCGAGCAGAGATGTCGCCATACAGGGTATAATTGGAGGAAAAAACCTGCACCTGATGCTGCTTAATCTGGTCAATCACCTGAAACAGTGGGGCTGCCATCTTGATCCCAAGCGCTTTAACTTCTTGTGATCGTGCCACGATACAACCATCATTATTGGACAAAACGGCAACCGGAACATGCCGCAGCTCTGGCCGAAAGAGGCGTTCACAACTGCAATAAAAATTATTGCAGTCTACCAGCGCAAAGGTCGCCGGTTTCATGATTTTCGTAAACTATGAATGGCGGTGGTGACTACCCCGAAAATCTCCAGTTCCGCTTCAGCAGGGATTGCTATCGGGGCGTGGTGCTTATTCATCGGGACAAGTCTGGTAACAGGTCTCAGCTCCAACTTCTTAACCGTTAGTTCGCCATTAAAGCTAGCAATAACAATGTCACCATGTTGCGCTGTAATAGAGCGATCTACGACCAAAATATCGCCCGAAAAAATGCCCGCATCAAGCATCGAATCGCCTTGAGCACGGACAAAGTAGGTTGCTGCCGGCTTTTTGATGCAGAGTTCATTCAGATCGAGTTTGCGTTCGCAGTAATCGGACGCCGGGCTGGGAAAACCTGCCGGGACGGCGTCCAGAAATAAAGGGATCTCCTGTGCGGCAAACTCCCCGCTGCTGCCAATAGGGATTGCGGACATAAATAACTCCAGTAATGAT
>DAOWKG010000327.1 GCA_030639985.1 Desulfuromonadaceae bacterium | reverse complement strand
GTTGCGCCCCCGCTCGTCGCCTTACTCTTTTGTTGTGCCACAAAAGAGTAAGCAGAAAAAGGCACCCGACCTCCTTGCCCGCTAATGGCGGGTTCCCTCCATTACACAACTGCTTTGAGGATCGGCAAAAACTCGGCTAACGCCTCAAACATTTGCCGTTCTTTTTCTCAAATCAGTTATTCCATTCCGTCTGCGTCACACGGTGGATGGTGAGTCAAAATCAAAACCTGTCTTTAGCTTGAGAATTGCTTGGTTGCCCCACTATTATTGATTTATTCCGGTAGCTGCTCTAATTCATCCCAGCGTGCGTATGCGATTTCCAACTCTGCTTCTATTGTTTGGAGGCGGGTCTGCATGGTCGCTATCAGGGTGCCATCTCCCTCTTTGTAGATATCAGGATTTGCCATCTGTTGGTGAATTTCAGCTTGCTCACTTTCCAGCATATCAATTTGGGCCGGGAGGCTTTCCAACTCATGTTTTTCCTTGAAACTAAGCTTACGTACCCGTTCTTTACGTTTTGCCGGTGCTGGTTTTACTTTTTTAGGTGCCGTCTCGGGTGCCGGTTGGGCCGCTAACCAGTCATCATAACCGCCGATAATTTCATCGACATGACCGTTGCTGCTAAATACCAGTGAACTGGTGACGACATTATTAAGAAAACTGCGGTCATGACTGACCAGCAGCACGGTTCCCTGATAGTCAAGTAACAGCTCTTCCAGTAAATCGAGGGTCTCCATATCAAGATCGTTGGTGGGCTCGTCGAGAATCAGGAGATTAGCTGGCCGGGTAAATAGTTTTGCCAGCAATAACCGATTTTTTTCGCCCCCAGATAATACCCTTACCGGGGTTCTGGCACGTTCTGGGGTAAAGAGGAAATCTTGTAGATAGCCATATATATGGCGTGGTTCACCATTGATTATAACTTGATCGTGGTCATCAGCAATGTTCTGCTTAACGGTACGGTTTTCATCCAGCTGATCGCGTAACTGATCAAAATAGGCGATTTGTAGATTGGTGCCATGACGGAGTTTACCGCTGGTTGGTAGCAGTTCTTCGGTTAACAGTTTTAGCAGTGTGGTTTTGCCGCTGCCGTTTGGCCCGATTAAACCGATACGGTCGCCCCGCATAATGCGTAAATCAAGATTGGTTATAATCGGTTGGTCATCGTAGCTGAAGCTGAGTTGTTCAGCTTCCAACACCATCTGGCCGCTACGTTGCCCGGTTTCCAGTTGTAACCGTACCGAACCAGTGTGCTGGCGGCGTTGGCGGCGTTCATCCCGGAGCTTATGGAGGTCTCTGACCCTTCCCATATTTCTGGTGCGCCGCGCTTTGATCCCTTTGCGAATCCAGATCTCTTCTTCTGCCAGTTTTTGATCAAGTCGTGCCCACTCTTTTGCTTCACTATTGAGAACATCCTTGCGCCGTTCTTGAAAAGTTGCGTAATCACAGCGGTAATTGTGTAGCTGCCCCCGATCCAGTTCAACGATCTGGTTGGCCAGATTATTGGCAAAGGTGCGGTCGTGACTGATAAAAACCAGAGTGGTGCGTAACCGCAACAAGAAGACTTCGAGCCAACAAATGGCCGCAATATCGAGGTGGTTGGTGGGTTCATCGAGCAATAATAGATCGGGTTCCTGAACCAGTGCTGCTGCCAGCAATGCCCGTCGTTTCAAGCCACCGGAGAGGGTTGACAATTCAGCGTCTGGCTCCAGTTCGACTTGACTCAAGGTTAGCTCCGTACTGACCTGTGCTTGCAGTGGTTCTATCCCCTGATCTGTGAGTATTGATTGGAGAAAATTGCGTACCGTACCATTCCAGTTTGGTGGAAATTCTTGTGGTACATATGCAGTCGTAATGCCCTGATTGCGAATTATCTCCCCCGAATCAACGGCAAAATCACCATTGAGTAGATGCAGTAGGGTCGATTTACCGGTGCCGTTACGACCGAGTAGGCAGATACGACTACCAGCCTCGATTTGTAGGCTGGCATTATCCAGAAGTTTCGGTCCGCCGAAGGCGTGGGATGCTTGATTGATGGAGATGATATTCATAATAATTCAGTAGTATTCGAGGGACATGTACTGGGTACGTGTCCCTCGAATACGGGTTATTAAATCAAGAAGGGAAGTAAAATTATCTGCTTAACGGGCAGATAAACAATGTGGGATTTATTTTCCCCACTTTTCTCTGATCCGCTGTACCGCAGTTTCGACATTCTTACGGTTACCGAAAGCGGAGAGGCGGAAGTAGCCTTCACCGCTGGGACCGAAGCCGCTGCCGGGGGTGCCGACAACGTGACATTCATTGAGAAGTTTATCGAAAAAGTCCCAGCTGGTCATTCCTTCGGGGGTTTCCAGCCAGATATAAGGGGCGTTGACGCCACCATAGCAGGTGATTCCCGCAGCAGTGAGCCCGTCACGGATAATTCGGGCATTTTCCATGTAAAAGTCGATGATCGTTTTGGTTTGTTGCCAGCCTTCATCGCTATAGACCGCAGCCGCTGCTCTTTGCACCGGATAGGAAACGCCGTTAAATTTGGTACATTGGCGGCGGTTCCACAATCGGTTGAAACTGTATTTTTCGCCACTTGCAGTGGTGCCCATCAAGGCTTCTGGAACCACGGTCAATGCACAACGGATACCGGTAAAGCCAGCGGTTTTGGAAAACGAACGGAATTCGATGGCACACTTTTCTGCCCCGGGAATCTGATAGATTGAATGGGGAATATCGGCCTCGGTGATAAAGGCTTCGTAGGCGGCATCAAAGAAAATAATGGCATCGT